>JANNQY010000335.1:0-3044 GCA_031400995.1 Lysobacteraceae bacterium | reverse complement strand
AACTTGACGATGCGCGTGCGGCCGGTGGCGCCGCGCGCCAGCCGGATGGCCGACAGCGTGGCTTCGGTGCCCGAGTTCACCATGCGCATCATCTGCATGGACGGCACCAAGCGCCGCACGGTTTCGGCCATGGTCACTTCCAGCGCGTTGGGCACGCCAAAGCTCAGGCCATCGCGCATCGTTCGCGCCACGGCTTCCAGCACCTTGGGATGCGCATGGCCGGCGATCATCGGGCCCCAGCTGCCGATGTAGTCCACGTAGCGGTTGCCATCCACGTCGATCAGGTAGGCGCCTTCGGCGCGCTGGGCGAAGAACGGTTCACCGCCCACCGATTGGAAGGCGCGCACCGGCGAGTTGACGCCGCCCGGCATCAGGGCCAGGGCGCGGGTGAATAAGTCGTGGCTGGTGGCGGTTTGCATGCGTGGCGCTACTCGTGGGAAAGGGGTGGGAAAAGAGCGTTGAATGCGCGCACCACGGCAGCCGGGTCGGGGGCCGCGAATACGCTGCCCACGGCAGCCAGCAGGTCGGCGCCGGCGGCGATCAGCGGCCCCGCATTGTCCGGCGTGATGCCGCCAATGGCTACCCGGGGCAGGCCAAGAACGGCGCTGGCATGCAGCAATGCCACGTCGGCGCGCCGCGCTGCGAGCTTGGTGGCCGACGGGAAAAATGCCCCGAACGCCAGGTAGCTGGCGCCGGCCGCGGCGGCGCGTTCGGCGCGCTCCATCTGGTCGTAGCACGATGCACCCAGGATGGCTTCGGGGCCGAGCGCTTCGCGCGCTGGCGCCAGTTCGCCGTCGTTTTCGCCCAGGTGAGCACCCGCGGCGCCGAGTTTGGCGGCCAAGCGCCAGTCGTCGTTGATGATCAGGGGCACGCCGAAGTGCCGGCAAAGCGGCATGAGTTCACGCGCCTGTTCACGGCGCAGCGATGCGCCGGCCGGCTTGTTGCGGTACTGCAGCAGCGCCGGACCCGCCGCCAGCGCGGAATGCACTCGCGCCAGCAGGCGCCGGGTGTCGTGCTCATCGGGAGTGATCAGGTACAGGCCGCGGCGCGGCCAGGCGGGAACGAGCTTCATTTCACAGTGACCTGCAAGGTGCGAGAATAATAACTGTCCCCGACACCGCGAGACCGAAATGAGCACGAACACCGCCTATCGCACCTGGATGTGCGTCGTCTGTGGCTTCCTCTACAGCGAAGCGGACGGCCTGCCGGACGAGGGCCTCGCCCCGGGAACGCGCTGGGAAGACATCCCGGACAGCTGGGTTTGCCCGGATTGCGGCGTCACCAAGGATGATTTCGAGCTGGTTCCGGGCTGAGGCCAGTCAGTTCGTGCGGTTTGCGGCGGTGCCCAGGTCGATCAGCGTGGAGCGCACCGCTTCCAGGTCATCGGCCTCCGGCAGCAGCTGCAGGTAACGGGCCAAGTCTTCACGCGCGCCCTTGGCATAGCCCAGCTCGCGATAGGCCAGGCCGCGGTCGCGCAGCGCTTCGGCGGTGTCGGGCGAGAGCTTGAGCAGGCGGTCCGCGCTGCGCGCCACGCGCTCCCAGTCGCCTTGCTCCAGGTACAGGCCCTTCAGGTTGCGCAGCATGCGCATCAGGATCATTCGGTGGGTGGCCGGCGCCAGGATCTGCAGCAACTGCTGGTCGTCCGGCGTTTGGCCGCCAAGGTGAGGCGAAGCGCGCTCGCGCAGTTCCTCGGCGCTTACCGGCCGGCCCTTGTTGTAGGGATCGAGCACCAGGATGCCGTCGTCCACCGGCAGCCGCACCAGGAAGTGCCCGGGGAACGAAATGCCGTCCAGCGGAAGTCCCAGGCGCCGGGTCACTTCGATCTGGATCACCGCCAATGAAATCGGGATGCCCAGCTTCCGGTCCACCACCTGGTTGAGGTAGCTGTTGCGCGGGTCGTCGTACTGGACGTTGTTGCCGGCAAATCCAACCTCATCGAACAGGTAGCGGTTGATCGCGGTGAGGCGCGCCGGCAGGTCGATGTCGCTCTCGAGCTGCGGTCGCAGCGCCTCGGCGTAGGTCTCCACCTGTGCGTGATAACCGGCGGGGTCCAGGTCGGGGTACTCGTCGCGGGCGATCAGCAGGGCGGTGCCAAGCAGCGGCAGCTCGTCGTCGCCCAGCGCGGCGAGGGTGTTCCAGTCGGGCAAGGCGGCATGGTTCGTCATGGCAGCTATGTGGTTCCCGTTAGAGGTTGGATCAAGGTGCCCCGCGTGCCGCGATGCCGGGGCCGAATACCAGCTCGTCGCCTTTTTCCACGCCAAGCCTGGCGGCTTGGCCGGAGTTCAACTCCAGCACGTAAAGCGCGGGGCCGCTGCTGGGATAGGGCGGGCAGCGGTCGCCGAGCGAGCAGGGTGGTACGCCCCGGCTGGCCGAGACCAGCCGGCGCTCACTGTCGAAGTACAGGATGTCCAGCGGGATCTTGGTGTTCTTCATCCAATAGCCCAGCGGCTCCTGCTGGTCATGAAGGAACAGCATGCCGGTGCCTTCGGGCAGGGCGTCCCGGAACATCAGGCCGCGTTGGCGCTCCGCGTGGTCGTCGGCGATCTCGACGCTGAAGCGCTGGCCGCGCAGCTCTACCCACGGCTGGCCCCCGCCCGAGGCGCAGCCCAGCAGCGGCAGCAGCATCGCAAGTGTGGCCACGGGGAGGAAGGTGCGGCGCATGGGCGTCTCCAGTGGCGTTGGATGGACGTTCGGCGATGCCTGCCTTGGCTGTCAAGCGAACCTAGGGCTTCCTATTCGATTCCGGGGCCGCTATTCTTGTCGGCCGCCCACCGTCCGGACCCGTCCGGAGGGTGGCGGGTAAGAAAAACCCGCTTCCGGGGTGTTGACGTCCTTGGAAAGCGCTGTATGATGTGCGGCTCGGTTGGGCGAAACGCCCACTGGTTCGGTCCCTGAGGGGGCATGGACAAGCAGCGATCTTTGACAGTGTGCGCAGGAAATTTGTGCGGGCGCCTGGGAGGGATGGATGAGTCCATTTCTTGCAGACGTCTAGCCAAAAAGCTTTAGATCGATTGAGTAATCAAGTGATGTAAGGCCATGGTCGG
>JANNQY010000334.1:0-3683 GCA_031400995.1 Lysobacteraceae bacterium | reverse complement strand
CACGCCCCACGGCATCCAGGGCTGAAAAAGTAAGGCAGCCGGGGCTTTTGTGGGAGGCACTACCGCCCCCAGGCATTTTGTGAACCATCGGGGCTGAAGCCCCTCCCACAAGAGCCCCTTCCCGTTATTGGTTCAGCCTTGGATGCCGTGCGGCTTGATCACGCCCGTGGCAATGCCGGCGATCACCAGCAGGATCAGGGCCACCGACAGGCCGATGCGCCAGGTCAGCGATTTCACCGTGCGGTCGGTCTTGCCCTTGTCCACCATCATGTAATACAGGCCGGCGCCCAGGTTCCACAGGATCAGGATCAGGAAAGCGATGATTAGCAGCTTCTGCACGGCGTCGGTCCGGGTTCAGGGAAGGGCGCCATTATCCGCCCGCGTGGGCAGGCTGCCGTGAAGCGCCGCTGGCTGCTGAGTGCGCTGGGGCTGGCATTGGCGCTGGGTTTTGCCAGCCTGGGCCAGTGGCAGTTGGGTCGCGAGCAGGCGAAGCGCGCGCAGCTGGCGGCGGCCGACGTGGCGCTGGCCAGTGCACCGGCGGACTTGGCCATCGCATCACGACGCACCGACGCCGAAGTTGCCAAAGTAGCCGGACTCGGAACCTTCCTCGTATCGCCACCGCTGCTGCTGGATAACCAGCGCCGCGGGCCGGCGGTAGGCCTGCGGATTTACTGCGCGTTCTTGCCCACGGGCGGGCAGCCGCTGCTGGTGGATTTGGGCTGGCTGCCGCTGGGCGCCAACCGCGCGCTGCCGACAGTGAACTGCCCGGAGGGCGAACATGGTCTGGCGGGCCTGCTGGTGCCGCCGCCATCGGTGGGGTTGCGTCTGGGGCCGGGTCTGGTGCGCCAGCCCGACAGCCAGGCTTGGCTGGCGACGCGGCTGGAGCCTGCGGAAGTGAGCGCGGCGTGGCAGCTGCAGCCTGCGCTTTCGGCCAACGTACTGCGGCTGGACCCGGCGTTGCCGCTGGGCTATCCGCGTGACCTGGCCCTGTTGGCCAACACCTTGCCGCCGGAGAAGCACCGCGGCTACGCGCTGCAGTGGTTCGGGCTGGCCGCCGCCACCGTCGTAATCCTCCTCGTGCTCAACCTGCGTAGACGCCCATGACCGCTCCCAGCAAAACCCGCTCCCGCCTGATCCTGCTGCTGGTGGCCCTGATGTTCCTGGGCAGCTTCGGCGTAGCCGCGGCGCTGTTCTTCGGCGGCTGGCAGCCCACCCAAACCCGAAACGTGGGCGAGATGCTCAAGCCCTACCCCGACCTGCGTGACATTGCCCTGTTCCAGGCCAACGGCGAGCCCTGGCAGTGGCAGCCCAGCGAGCGCAACTGGCACATCCTGGTGGACGCGCCCGCCGACTGCGGCGCGCCCTGCAGCCAGCTGCTGAACGTGCTGCACCGGGTGTGGGTATCCGAAGGCCGGCATGCGGAGCGGGTACGGGTGCTGTGGTTCGGCGAACTGCCGGCTGATGCACCCCAGTTCAGCGGCCTGGTGGCCATGCAACCCAATCCGGCGCTGCAGGCGCGGCTGCCCGATACCGCGCGCGCCGATGCGCTGCCGGTTTACCTGGCCGACCCCAACGGCTACCTCGTCCTGCGCTATGCCCCGGGCTTCAATCCCTCGGGCCTGCGCAAGGACCTCTCGCGTGTGGTGAAGTAGGGAGCCCATGAACAGCCCGCACCGTCATTTCCACCGCCTCGCCTGGGCCGCCGTGCTGCTGGCGCTGTGCGTCATCGTGTTCGGCGGCTTCGTGCGCCTTTCCAACGCCGGCTTGAGCTGCCCGGATTGGCCCACCTGCTACGGCGCCGCTACCTGGCCCACGCAGGACCATGAGATCGCCGCTGCCAACGCCAGCTACGAGCGGACGGTGGAAGTGAGCAAGGCGTGGCGCGAGCAGTTCCACCGCCACATCGCCGCGCTGCTGGGCGTAGGGGTGCTTGTGCTGGCGCTGCTGGCCGCGCGCAAGCGCCCGTTCGGCGTGGCCAGTGTTCTGGTTGCCGCGGGATTGGTTGCGCTTTCCATTCCGCTTTATACCGGCCTGCGCGGCGGCGAGCTGCTGGCGAGCAACCACACGCTGTCGGTGGCGCTGGTGCTGGCGGGCGAACTGATCCTGCTGGTGCAGGTACTGCGCTGGAGCAATGCCGACGCTGCGCGCCTGAGCACCCTGGTGCTGATGGTGATCGTGTTCCAGGCCGTGCTGGGCATGTGGACCGTGATCTGGCTGGTGAAGCCGGTGATCGTGATGGCGCATCTGATGGGCGGTCTGCTAACGCTGTCGCTGCTCACCTGGCTGGCGTGGAAAACTACGCCCGGCAGCACGTTGGTGAACGCCGAGGCGCCGCGCCTGCGCCGCCTGCTGTGGGTCGGCTTGGGCCTGCTGGTGGTGCAGATCGCGCTGGGTGGCTGGACCAGCGCCAACTACGCCGCGCTAGCCTGCGGCACCGATTTCCCCAAGTGTCTGGGCCAGTGGTGGCCAGCGCATGATTTCCGCGAGGGCTTCGTGCTGTGGCGCGGCATCGGCGTGGACTACGAAGGCGGCGTGCTGGACGGTCCCGCGCGCGTGGCCATCCAATTGAGCCACCGGCTGATGGCGCTGCTGGTGGTCGGGCACCTCACGCTGGTGGGCGTGCGCATGGTTCGCACGCCGGGGCTGGTGTTCTGGGGCGTGGCGCTGCTGGTGCTGCTGCTGGCGCAGGTGGCGCTGGGCATCAGCAACGTCGTGCTGGGCCTGCCGCTGTGGGTTGCGGTGGGGCACAACGCCGGCGCCGCGCTGCTGCTGTTCACTGTGGTGGGCCTGCTGGCGCGGCTGCGGGCGCCGGAATGACGCTGCCGTTCGCCGCGTATTGGGAATTGACCAAGCCGCGGGTGGTGGCGCTGATTGTTTTCACCGCGGTGATCGGCATGTTCCTGGCCATTGAGCCGGGCGAAGCCTGGCCGTGGCGGCGCATGGGCGTGGGGGCGATCGGGATTTGGCTGGCAGCGGCCTCGGCGGCGGCCATCAACCATCTGCTTGACCAGCGCATCGACGTGCTGATGGCGCGCACCCAGCACCGGCCGCTGGCAATCGGCTCGCTGCGGCCCGCGCAGGTGCTCGGGTTCGCCGTGGTGCTGGGCGTGGTGTCGATGGCGCTATTGGCCGGCTGGGTGAATGGCTTCACCGCGGTGCTCACCTTCGCCTCGCTGATCGGCTACGCCTTCATCTACACCGGCTATCTGAAGCGCGCCACGCCGCAGAACATCGTCATCGGCGGCTTGGCGGGCGCGGCGCCGCCGGCGCTGGGCTGGGCGGCGGTGAAAGGCTGGCCCGCGGGCGTGTCGTTCTTCGGCCTCGCTGGCGCGCCGCTGCACTACGACCACGCGCTGCTGCTGGTGCTGATCATCTACGTGTGGACGCCGCCGCATGTCTGGGCGCTGGCCATCTTCCGCCGCGACGATTACGCCAAGGCGATGATCCCGATGCTGCCGGTGGTGTACGGCGTCACGTATACGCGCTGGCAGATCCTTTTCTACACCGTGCTGCTGCTGGTGGTGACCGTGCTGCCGTTCGTGGCCGGCATGAGCGGGGTGCTGTATCTCGGAGGTGCGCTGGTTCTGGGCGGGGCGTTTCTCTACTACGCCATCCGCCTGCTCAACCCGCCCAACGAGCTGTACGCGATGAAGGTCTTCAACTACTCCATCGTCTACCTGATG
>JANNQY010000333.1:0-2372 GCA_031400995.1 Lysobacteraceae bacterium | reverse complement strand
CCCGGCAGGCCGCGCACCTGCGCGTGCACCTCAACGGCCAGGTGCGGCTTGAAGAGCTGGTGTGCGACGGCGCCCTGGTGGCCACGCCGGCCGGCAGCACCGCCTATAACTTTTCCGCGCACGGCCCGATCCTGCCGCTGGGCTCTCAGGTGATCGCGCTAACGCCCATCGCTGCGTTCCGGCCGCGGCGCTGGCGCGGGGCGCTGCTGCGCGCCGACACCGTGGTGCGCATCGAAGTGCTGGACGGCTACAAGCGCCCGGTCAGCGCCACCGCCGATTCGCACGAAGTGCGCGACGTGGCCGAGGTGACCATCCGCGAATCCAGCGAGCGCACCGTCACCCTGCTGTTCGACCGCGAGCACAACCTGGAAGAGCGCATTCTCAACGAGCAGTTCCTTACTTGAGGCGTCGCGGCATCGTTAACCTGAACCGGCGGAGCGCTGCCGATTGCAAGCCTTGGCCAGTTCCGATACGCTCGGCATCAAGGAAATCGGAAGCCGGACAGAAATTTGATACCCGGTGGGTTCCCCCACCAACAGAGCCCCTAACGGGGCTTTGTTGCTTTTGGAGGATTGCGATCCCCTTTGGGAACTACCGAGAAGACCTCCACTCGTGGTTTTCGCGCGGTCAGCTCCAGCACGGCTTGGTCGCACACTTGGTTTCCATAGCCGTCGCTGCGGGGCCGGGCGCTCTCAAGGATTGTTCCCTTCCGGGTCACGCGTGGGCGCGCATCGTGCGCTAGCGCCGACTCGATCTGCATCACCATGTCCGCCACCGTGTAGCCTTGCGCGCGCCGACTGCTGAAGTGGTGGCGGCCCAAATAAACGATCTCCGGCGACTCGACCAGCGCCAGTGATACTGCGGCCCTTTCCCTGTTCAAGTCGTCGAACTGGAACCGAGTCAACTCGCCGATCGTAATCAAGCCCACGCGCTCTCCGCGCTCGATCGTTTCAAGCTGAACTATTATCCGCGCGGCCGCATCAGCAAAGATTGGCATTGTCCGATAGGCCGTGGTGGCAGGTGTAACGAATGAACCAGCGACGAGGCGACGCTGGGGTACCACCGTCTCATGCAGCGAGACGCCTCCGGTGTAAGCTAAAGCCGTGAATTCACCGTCCGCCAACGCCTCTGTACCCGCCGACCGCCTTGTGGTGGCCATCACCGCCCGCGCCCTGTTCGACCTCGAGCACAGCCACGCGCTGTTCCAGGCCGACGGGCTGGAGGCCTATGCGCAGTTCCAGCGCAGCCGGGAGAAAGAGATCCTGGCGCCGGGCATCGCCTTCCCGCTGGTGCAGAAGCTGCTGGCGCTCAACGCCGGTGCGCCGGCCGACGCGCCGCGGGTGGAAGTGGTGCTGCTGTCGCGCAATTCCTCCGACACCGGGCTGCGCATCTTCAACTCCATCGGCCACTACGGCCTGGGCATCGTGCGTGCGGTGTTCACCAGCGGCGCCGAGACTTGGCCCTACATCAAGCCGTTCGGCGCGCAGTTGTTCCTGTCGGCCAACCCGGGCTCGGTGCGCAGCGCGCTCGAGCACGGCTTCGCCGCCGCCACTATCCTGCCCGCGAAGGCCTACGAGCCGGCGCATCCTCAGCTGCGCATCGCTTTCGACGGCGATGCGGTGATCTTCGGCGATGAATCCGAGCGCGTGTCGCAGGAGTCGGGCCTGGCGGCGTTCCACAGCAACGAATCGAGCCGGGTGAACGAGCCGCTGTCGGGCGGGCCGTTCCGGGGTTTCCTGGCCGCCCTGCACGAGCTGCAGCTGGCTTTCCCGCCCGGCGAGGATTCCCCACTGCGCACCGCGCTGGTCACCGCGCGTTCGGCGCCGGCGCACGAGCGCGTCATCCTCACCCTGCGCGAGTGGGGCGTGCGTCTGGACGAGGCCATGTTCCTGGGCGGCCGCGACAAAGGCCCGTTCCTGGAGGCCTTCGGCGCTGACATTTTCTTCGACGATTCCCGGCACAATATTGAGAACGCGCGGCGGCACGTGGCCACCGGGCATGTGCCATTCGGAGTCACCAACGAGGGCTAGGCTTGCCATGACCATCCCCCCGCTCGATCCTCAGGACTGGGAGCAGTACCGCGCCCTCGCGCACCGAATGGTCGACGAGTCACTCGACTACCTGCGCGACGTCCGCGAACGTCCCACCTGGAGGCCAATGCCTGAGGATGTGCGCGAACGCTTGTCCTCCGAGCCGCTGCCGCGCACGGGCATGGGCGACGCCGCCGTCTACGAGGAGTTCCTGGCCGACGTGCGTCCCTATCCCAACGGAAACATCCACCCGCGTTTCTGGGGCTGGGTGATGGGCACCGGCACGCCGCAGGCCGCCATGGAGGATTTCCTGGCCTCGGTGATGAACCCGAACGTCGGCGG
>JANNQY010000332.1:0-5964 GCA_031400995.1 Lysobacteraceae bacterium | reverse complement strand
GCTGCGCCGCAGCTGCGCCCAGTGCTCGCTGCAGGTGCTGTGCCTGCCCGCCGGCGTGGACAGCGGCGACCTGCAGCGACTCGACGACATCGTCCGCAGCCGGCGCCCGCTGGCGCAAGGCGAGACGCTTTTCCGCGCAGGGCAGCCGCTGAGTGCGCTGTACGTGGCGCGCGAGGGCGCCTTCAAGACCGTGGCCCTGTCCCAGGACGGCGAGACCCAGGTGATTGGCTTCCACTTGCCTGGCGAGCTGATGGGCCTGGATGCGCTGGGCGGCGGCGCGCACGCCTGCGATGCGCTGGCGCTCACCCGCGCCACCGTGTGCGAGATCCCGATGGGACAGCTCGAGCACGTGTGCCAGCAGCTGCCTGGCCTGCAGCACCAGCTCCTGCGAATCATCGGCCAGGGCATCCAGCGCGACCAGACCCACATGGAAATGCTGGGCCGGCGGCAAGCCAGCGAGCGCATGGCGCTGTTCCTGCACGGGCTGGCCGAACGTTATCGCCTGCTGGGCCGGCCCAGCGACATGTTCGTGCTGCCGATGAGCCGCGAAGACATCGCCAGTTTCTTGGGCATGGTGATCGAAACCGTCAGCCGCACGCTGACCAAGATGCAGGACGACGGCCTGATCTCGGTGCGCGGGCGGCAGCTCAAGATCCTCGATCCGGTGCGCCTGGATGCACTGGTGCACGGGCCAGCCAAGCCCGCCAGGCTCGAAGCCGTCTGAGCCACGGCGGCGCGACTAGAGCGAACGGCAGCCCAGCGCCGCAAGCGCCGAATGCAGCGCCGGTTGCTGCGCCAGCCACGGCCCGGCCATCGTCACCAACCCGCCCAAGGCGATCAAGGCCGCGCCCGCCGCGCGCCAGCCGCGCTGACGCAGCAGACCCGCCAGCCGTGCGCCGCTCCACGTAATCGGCACCATCGTGGCCGTGGTGCCCAAGCCGAAGGCCAGCATCAAAAGCGCGCCGTGAAGCGCGTTGGCTTCAAGCCACGCTGCGGCCAGCAGGGTGGTGGAGAGCCCGCAGGGCAGCCAGCCCCAGAACAGGCCCATCACCCAGGGCCGCAGTGGGCCACTGGCGGGCACCAGGCGCGCCTGCAGCGGCTGGATGCCGCGCCAGAACCAGGCGCCGCCGCGATTCAGGAAATGAAATCGTCCGGGCCACGCCAGGCGCACGGCGGCCAGCATCAGCACCGCGCCCATAGCGACGCGCAGGCCCGCGGCCAATCCTTCCACGCGCGCCAGCGACAGCAGGCCGCTGCCGATACCGCCAACCAAAGCGCCTGCCACGGTGTAGCCGAGCACGCGGCCGCCGTTGAGCGCGATGGCCGGGCCCAGGCCCGGCCGCGCCAGCGAGGCCGAGAGGCCGGTTGCGATGCCGCCACACATGGCCGCGCAGTGCAGCCCGCCCAGCAGGCCGGTCAGCAGCGCCGCCGAGAGCACCAGCAGGTCAACGGGCATCAGCGTGGTTCGTGCGGTCCGGGCGGCGGGGCAGGGCGATCATCGTCGCCCAGGATGTCCAGCGCGGGCGTGTCCAGATCGTCGAACTGCCCGCTGCGCACCGCCCAGAGGAAAGCGCCAATCGCCACCAGCAGCAACAGCAGGGAAATCGGGATCAGCGCCAGCAGGATGTTCATTCGAGCCCTTGGTTGTTGCGGCCCAGCCGCAGCGCATTGGCCGTGACCAGCAGCGAGGACGCGGCCATGCCCAATGCGGCCCAGCCCGGCGTTACCCAGCCCACCGCCGCGAACGGCAGCGCCACCAGATTGTAGGCCAGCGCCCAGCCAAGATTCTGCTTGATGATGCGCTGGCTGCGCCGGGCCAGCGCCACCGCCTGCGGCACGCGCAGCAGCGATGACCCGGTGAGCACCAAGTCAGCGGCGCGCTGCGCCAGCGGTGCGCCGTCGGCCATGGCCATGGATACGTTGGCGCCGGCCAGCACCGGCGCATCGTTGATGCCGTCGCCCAGCATCAGCACGCGGCGCCCGCTGGCCTGCAGCGCCTGCACGCGGGCCAGCTTGTCTTCCGGGGATTGCCGCGCGGCGAAATCAACCACGCCAACGCTGGCTGCCAGCGCCGTCACGGGCGCCAGCGCATCGCCGCTCAGGATCAGCGGTGTCAGGCGCAGCGCCCGCAGTGCCGCGACGGCCTGGGTGGCATCCGGGCGCACCGGGTCGCTGAGGGTGAAGCGCGCGAAGGCGGTGGCGCCGTCGCCCAGCCACAGCGCGCCGTCGTCGTGGCCGGCGCAGGCGAAGCCGGCGCGGCCCAGCCGGTAGTGGCGGCCGTTCACCACGCCGGACACGCCTTGGCCCGGCTGCACATGAACCGCCTGCGCCGGCACGACGCCTGTGCCTGCGAAAGCGCGGGCGATAGGGTGGCCGGCGTCGTGCTCCAGCGCGGAGGCAATGGCGAACCACGGGGCGGGGTCGCCGCCATCCACGGCGCGTGCGTCGGTCAGCGTCGGGCGGCCTTGGGTCAGCGTGCCGGTCTTGTCCAGCACCACCGTGTCGGCTTGGGCCAGGGTTTCGAGTGCATCCGGGCCCAGCGCCAGCACGCCCATGCGCGCCAATGTGCCGTGCGCCGTGGCCAGCGCCGCGGGTACCGCCAGCGACAGCGCGCAGGGGCAGCTCACCACCAGCACCGCCAGCGCCACCTCGAAGGCGCGCGAAGCGTCCACCCGGAGCCACACCGCGAACACCACGATTGCCGCCAGGAACAGCAGCGCCACCATGCGGCTGGCCACGGTGTCGGCCAGGCGCGCCACGCGTGGGCGCTGGGACTGGGCTTTTTCAACGGCGCGGGTGAGCTGGGACAGGCGGGTATCGCTGCCGGTGCGCAGCACGCGCAGCTGCGCGGCGCTCTCGCGGCAGACGCTGCCCGCATACACCGTGTCGCCCGGCGCGCGCGCCACTGCCGCGGATTCGCCGGTGAGCAGGGACTCGTCGAACGCCGCCGGAAGCGCCAGCAGTTCACCATCGGCAGCAACCACTTCGCCGGCGGCCACCGCGAGCCGATCACCGGCGGCCAGCGCTGCCACCGGCACTTGCTCCCGTCCGTCGTCGGTGATTCGCCAGGCCAGCGCAGGCTGCGCGCGCGCCAGGGTATCCAGCCGCGCGCTGGCTTCGCGCCGCGCCATCTGCTCCAGGAAGCGCGCGGCCAGCAGCAGCAGCACGAACATCACCGCCGCGTCGAACCACACGTGGGGACCACCGCGCAGGGTTTCCACCAAGCTGGCGCCGTAGGCCAGCAGCACCGAACTGGCTACCAGCGTGTCCATGCCCGGACGCCGCTGGCGAAGTTCGGAGGCCATGCCGGCAAGGAAAGGCCAGCCCGAATAGAACACCACCGGCGTGGACACCAGGAAGGTGATCCAGCGGAAGAAATCGCGCATCGGCAGCGACATTTCGCCAGCGCTGTCGAGGTACAGCGCCTCGGCGAACATCATCGCCTGCATCGTGCCCAGCAGCGCCACGCCGAGCCGCGCAATCAGCTGGCTGCGCTCGCGCCGGCGCTCGCGCTCGGCGGCCTCGCCCTGCGCCAGGTGCGGCCGGTAGCCCAGCGCCGCCAGCCGCGACAGCACCCGCGACAGCGGCGTGCGCTGCGGGTCCCAGCCAAGCCGCACGCGGCCCGTCACCGCGTTGGCGCCCACGTCCAGCACGCCCTCCTGCTGCATCAGCGCGCGGTCAATCAGCCAGGCGCAGGCGGCGCAGCGCATGCCTTCCACCACCACGGTGATCTCCGAGCCGGCGAGGGTGGACACGGCGTGCCCATGCAGCACGTCGGCGCGGTCCCAGGTGAGGAAGTCGCCGGCGTCCGGATCCACGCGCGCGCCATCGGCCGCGCGCAGGCGGTAGTAGTTGCCCAGTCCAGCGTCGCGAATCCAGGCCGCCGCCGCACCGCAGCCGCTGCAGCACAGGTCGCGTTCACTGCCGTCCATCGTTACCTTGAATGGCGCGGCAGGCAGGATCTCGCCGCAGTGGAAGCAGCCGGCATCCCTGGCAAGATTCATTGGCGGGCGACCGAGGGCTCCAGAAGGACGTCAGTATCGCCGGGGCGATAGCGCCCCACCAGCCGCCAGCTGCCGTCGTGGGCCACCAGGCGGACATGCCAGGCCTCGTCGCCGGCCCAGGCCTCGCGGCTGCGCCAACCGCCCGGATCGGGCCCCAGTGGCAGCGCGCGGTCGCGTTCGGATTCAATGGGATGCACCAACTGCAGCTGCGGTGCCATGGGGCCCGAGGCAGGCGTGACCGCAACCAGCGTGCCCTGCGCATCCAGCGTCACCTGCGCGCGTAGCCCGGCATTCGCCGCGGCCTGGTCGGCTTGAATCGAGGCAACCTGGATTTGCGCCGTGCGCCGCACCGGATCCGGGCTGGTGTCCACGCCGCTGTCGCTGGCCGCCAGCCACAGCGTGACGAAGCCTGCGATCACGGTGGCCACCGGCAGGGCGACCACCAGCCATGCCGCCGGGTTGCGGCGCCATTGCCGCGGCGGCGGCGGGGCGTTCATCAGAAAGGCCCGAAGAAGCGGGATTCTTCTTCCACCCGCACCGTGCCGTCATCGCTCTGCACCACGAAGCGCAGGTCCACCCGGCCCTTGGCGATGCCCGCGTCAGCGCGCAGCGTGATGGGCACGGTGAGCACTTCCTCGGCCGCCGCGGGATGGCTGGCCACGGTCTCGATGATCTCGATGCCCGGCGCGCCCTCCACGGTGATGGTGAACTGGTGCGGCCGCACGTCCTTGTTGATCACGCGCAGGGTGTAGGCATTTTCAATGCTGCCGTCGCTCGCCACGCGGTATAGCGCATTGCGATCGCGGATGACGTCCACGAGCAGCGGGCTGCGGTTGAGGATGCCGTAGGCGAAGCCACCCAGAAGGACCAGCAGCAGCGTGGCGTAAACAACCACACGCGGGCGCAGCACGCGGGAGGGCAGGCCGTCGATGGCGTTCTGGGTGGTATTGCGAATGAGCCCGCGCGGGTAGCCCATCTTGTCCATCACCGAATCGCAGGCGTCCACGCAGGCACCGCAGGCGATGCACTCGTACTGCAGGCCATTGCGGATGTCGATGTCGATGCCGGTGGGGCAGACCTGCACGCAAATCGTGCAGTCGATGCAGTCGCCCAAGTCCTCGGGTGTCGTCACGATGGGCGGTGGCGGCAGATCGTCTTGGGCGTCCACCACCAGGCCGGTGGTGGCGCGGGCGCCAGCCTTCAGGTCGGCGGCGCTGCGGTGCTGGGCGGCATGCACCACGGCACTGGTGGCCACGGCCACCGACAGCAGGCCGCGGGCACGCTCCAGGACGCTGGAAAACTGCCCTTTCTTGCGCGCCCCGCGCGGCTCTCCGCGCATCGGGTCATAGGCGATTATCAGGGTGTTGCGGTCGAACATGGCGCTCTGGAAGCGCGCATACGGGCACATGTACTTGCACACCTGCTCGCGCAGCACGCCGGCATTGCCCCAGGTGGCCAGCGAATAGAACAGCACCCAGAACGTTTCCCAGCCACCCCACCCGAACGGCACGAGGTTGGCAGCAAGCTCGCGGATCGGGGTGAAATAGCCTACGAAAGTGAAGCCCGTCCACAGCGCGAACACCAGCCACATCGCGTGCTTGAGTACTTTCCTCCGCACTTTTTCCCGGGTCCAGGGTCCAGCGGCCAGTTTCATCTGCTTGTTGCGGTCACCTTCCGCCCAGCGCTCCATCCAGATGAAAACCTCGGTCCACACCGTTTGCGGGCAGGCGTAGCCACACCACAGCCGCCCGGCCAGCGCGGTGAAGAAGAACAGCGACAGGCCGGCAATGATCAGCAGCAGCGCCAGGAAAATGAAGTCCTGCGGCCAGAACACCAGGCCAAACACGTAGAACTTGCGCGCCGGCAGATCCCAAAGCACCGCCTGGCGCTCGTCCCACTGCAGCCAGGCGAAGCCGTAGTACATGCCCAGCAGCCAGATGACGGCGGCCTTGCGCAGGCG
>JANNQY010000331.1:0-12321 GCA_031400995.1 Lysobacteraceae bacterium | reverse complement strand
CTCAATGGCAGCATCGGCAACGCGCCCAAGGCCCGCCGCGCCGACAACCTGGTGCCGCAGGGCGCGCGCCTGCGCTACGTGCAGTGCCCGCAGGCCCCGTTCAACGACTCCAGCGAACAGAACGTGTGCGCAGGACTCTGACGCCATGACCCGCGCCCACCGCCCCGCCGCTACGCCACGCCGCCACGCCTGGGCCTGGCTGCTGGCGGCGGCGATGCCGCTGGCGGCAGCGGCGCAGGACGCGCCCGCCCGCGAGCCGCCGCCGGAGGAGGACGGCGAGGACGTCGTGCGGCAGCGCCCGCAGGGCGAGCCGCTGGTGTATCCACTGCCCGAGATCGACCCGGCGCGGGTTCCGCCGCCCGAGCCGGCGGTTCGCCGCGAAAGCCTGCCGGTGCCCGACCGCTGGCGGATCATGCAGGGCCTGGGGCCATCGCGCCGGTGGTGGGACCCCTACAACTCGAACGTGCTCAAGGGTGACCTGCCGTTCGAGCCGTTTCGGCGCTGGGGAGAGGATTGGTTCCTGGTGCTCTCGGGCGTTTCAGACACGCTGGTGGAATTCCGGCGCCTGCCCACGCCGGTGGGCGCGCAGTCCAGCGAGCGCCCGGGAGCCAACGACCTGTTCGGGCAGGGCCAGCAGTCCACCTTCAACCAGAACGCCATCGTGTCCGCCGCCATCATCCAGGGCAACACCACCTTCAAGCCGCCCGACTACGAAGTGCGCGCCACCTTGGCGCTCAACTACAACCGCAGCGAAGCGCGCGAAGTGCGGGCGCTGCGGATCGATCCCGGCGAGGGCCGCATTCGCTTCGACAGCCACGTGGGGGTGCAGGAGCTGTTCTTCGACAAGCACCTGCGCAACGTGTCCGAGCGCTACGACTTCGACAGCCTGCGGGTGGGCATCCAGCCGTTCATCTCCGATTTCCGCGGCTTCGTGCTGCAGGACAATGCGCTGGGCGTGCGGCTGTTCGGCACCCGCGATGGCAACCGACTGCAGTACAACGTTGCGTGGCTGCGTCGGCTGGAAAAAGACACCAACAGCGGCCTGAACGATCTCAGCGAACCACTGCGCCGGGACGACACGCTGGCCGCGAATTTCTTCCGCCAGGACTTCCCGGTGCTGGGCCACACCACCCAGGTGACCGTGCTGCACAACCGCAACCGCGAGGGCAGCCGGCGCGTCTACAACCAGAATGGATTCCTGGAGCGTCCGGCGGCGCTGGGAGATTCCCGCGGCAGGGACTACTACGTGACGTATCTGGGCCTGAGCGGCGACGGCCATTTCGGCCGCTGGAACCTCACTTCCTCGCTCTATGCGGCGCTGGGGCGCGACCAGCGGCATCCGCTGGCACAGCGCGGCAACGATATCCAGGCGGCGTTCGGTGCCGCCGAACTTTCCCGCGATTTCGACTGGCTACGCGTGCGCGGTACGGCGGTGGTGGCCAGCGGTGACAAGAATCCGTTCGACGGCCGCGCCACCGGCTTCGACGCCATTCTGGAGAACCCGCAGATCGCCGGTGCCGACACCAGCTTCTGGATCCGCCAAGCGGTGCCGCTGGCCGGCGGCGGCGGGGTGGCGCTGTCGGGACGCAACGGGCTGCTGCCCAGCCTGCGTTCGTCGAAGGACCAGGGCCAGTCGAACTTCGTCAATCCCGGCCTCACGCTGTTTGGCGTTGGCGCGGACCTGGACCTTACGCCGCAGCTCCGGCTGGTGGGAAATCTCTCCAAGCTCGACTTCGTGGACACCTCGTCGCTATCGGTGCTGCGCGCACAGGGTGCCATCAGCCGCGACATCGGCGTGGACCTGTCGGCCGGCGTGCAGTACCGGCCGTTCATGAGCCAGAACCTGGTGTTCAATGCCTCCGGTGCAGTGCTGTTCCCGGGCCGTGGCTTCCGGCAGCTGTATGACGAAGACGGCCGCGGGCCCCAGTACTCCCTCCTCATCAACCTGCTGTTGAGCTTCTGATGACCACACCGGCCCGATCCCTGCTGCTGTTGTCCGCGCTGGCACTGCTGGGCGTCGCCGCCGCACTGGCAGACGACGGCGAGGCTGCCGTGGCGCGCCGCTATGTCGCGCACGCGCCGGCCCCGGCCAAGCAAACCCTGATGCAGGCGGCAGAGAAGTCAGCCGGCTGCACCAGCTGCCACACCGCCACCGACCACGCCACCATGCACGTGAACCCGGCGGTGTTGCTGGGCTGCACCGACTGCCACGGCGGCAACCCGGCCACGATGAAACCCGCCGGCAGCCAGTACGAGGGCCAAGACCAAGCCGCCTACCTGGCGTCGATGCAGGAAGCGCACGTATTGCCGCGCTATCCCGGGCGCTGGCACAGCCCCGCTTCGGCCAACCCCAAGCGCAGCTACACCTTGCTCAACCGCGAGGCGCCCGAGTTCGTGCGCTTCGTCAATCCCGGCGACCTGCGGGTGGCGCGGCTTGCCTGCGGCGCCTGCCACCTGCCCATCATCCAAGCCAACGAACGCAGCCTGATGTCCACCAGCGCTATGCTCTGGGGCGGCGCCTCCTATAACAACGGCATCCTCCCGTACAAACGCTACCGCCTGGGCGAGTCCTACACCGCCACCGGCGAGCCCGCGCTGATCAAGGCCCCGGTGCCGGTTGACGCCAACATGACCGCGCGCGGCCTGTTGCCCGAACTGGCGCCGCTGCCGGCGTGGGAAACCGTGCCGCCAGCGGATGTGTTCCGGGTGTTCGAGCGCGGCGGCCGCGTGATCGCATCGCAGTTTCCGGAGGTGGGCCTGCCCAATGCCAGCGGCCAGCTGCAGCGGTTGGATGAACCCGGACGTCCCGACATCCGCCAGTCCAACCGCGGGCCAGGCACCGGCAGCCGCATCGCCGTGCCCGTGCTCAACCTCACCAAGACCCGGCTCAACGACCCGCACTTGTGGTTCCTGGGCACCAACGAGCAAGCCGGCGACTACCGCTCCTCCGGCTGCACGGCCTGCCATACGCCGTATGCCAACGACCGCGATCCGCGCCATGCCGGCCCTTATGCCCAGTTTGGCAACCGCGGCCAGAGCCAGACCGAGGATCCGACGATTTCCCGCACGCAGTCCGGGCATCCCATCAAGCACGAGTTCACCAGCGCCATCCCGTCCTCGCAGTGCATGGTCTGCCACATGCACCAGCCCAACATCTTCGTGAACAGTTTCTTCGGCTACACCATGTGGGACTACGAGTCGGACGCGCCATCGATGTGGCCGGCCAAGCAGAAGTACCCGACCGCGGCCGAGATGCGCGAGATCCTGGATCGAAATCCCGAAGGCGCATCGGTGCGCGGTAACTGGAGTGACCCGGACTTCCTGGCCGGCGTGTCCAGCCTCAACGCCAGGCTGCAGGACACCCAGTTCGCCGACTACCACGGCCACGGCTGGAATTTCCGCGCGGTGTTCAAGCGCGACCGCCACGGCACGCTGCTGGACCAGGATGGCGGCGCAGTGGCCGATACCGACCCCGACAAGTTCAAGAAGGCGGTGCACCTGAGCTCTTCGCACCTGGACGCCGGCATGCATTGCGTGGACTGCCACTTCAGCCAGGATACCCACGGCAATGGCCATATCTATGGCGAAGTGGCGGCCGCCGTGGAAATCGGCTGCAAGGATTGCCACGGCACGGCGCTTGCCAATCCCACGCTGTTCACTTCGGGTCCCGCCGCCGGCCCCCGCGGCCTGGACATGCAGTTGTTGCGCACGCCCGATGGCCGCCGGCGCTTTGAATGGCGCGAAGGCCAGCTGTTCCAACGCTCCGCGGTGACGCCGGGCCTGGAGTGGCAAATGAGCCTGGTGAAGGACTCCGTGACGCCGGGCAACCCGCACTACAACGCACGCGCCGCACGCGCCAAGACCATGAGTGCCGGCGCGGCGGGCCGCGTGCAGGCCCAGTGGGGGCCGGGCGTGGATGCGGCGCAGTACGCGCACAGCGACGACGAGATGACCTGCCACTCCTGCCACAGTTCCTGGACCACCAGCTGCTCGGGCTGCCACCTGCCGGTGGAGGCGAACTGGAAGACCGAGCGGCTGCACTACGAGGGCGGTGAGACCCGCAACTACGCCACCTACAATCCGCAGGTGGTGCGCGACGACGTGTTCCAACTGGGCCGCACCGGCACGGTATCGGGCAGCAAGATAACGCCGGTTCGCTCCAGTTCGGCGCTGGTGCTGTCGTCCACCAACGCCAATCGCGAGCGCATCTACGTGCAGCAGCCACCGATCTCGGCCAGCGGATTCTCCAGCCAGGCGTTCGCGCCGCACTACCCGCATACCGAGCGCAAGATCGAGACCAAGACCTGCACCGACTGCCATCTTTCGGAGCAGAACGACAACAACGCCATCATGGCCCAGCTGCTGCTGCAGGGAACCAATTTCGTCAACTTCGTCGGGCTGCACGCCTGGGTGGGCGGCGACGGGGGCGTCACCGCGGTCCCGGTGACCGAATGGGATGAGCCACAGGCCGTGATCGGCAGCTACCTGCAGCGCTATGCCTATCCCGACTGGTATTCCGCGCACCTGCAGCGCGCCCGCGAGCTGCCCACGTCACACGAGCAGGCCACCGCAGGGCCGGCGCACTGCGTGGCGGTACGCGGCGAGTATCTGTTCGTGGCCGAAGGTGCCGGCGGCATGCGCGTGTACGACGTGGCCTCGGTGGCCAACAAAGGCGTGTCACAGCGGATCATCAAGGCGCCGTTCTCGCCCTTGGGGCACGACACCCACGTGCCCAGCGCCAATGCCACCTGCGTGGCCCTGCCCACCAACCAACCCATCGCGCCGCGGCGCAACCAGGGCGAGTTGATGCGAGTGACCAACCAGGAGCAGCCCTTCCACCCGATCTACCACTTCGCCTTCGTGGCAGACGCCAGCGAAGGCCTGATCCTGGTGGACGTAGATACCCTGGCCGATGGCGAACCGCGCAACAACACCCTCGAGCGCGCGCTCACCTGGAACGGCAACGGTGCATTGGCCGGCGCGCGGCACCTGAGCATCGGCGGCCACTACCTGTACGTGGCGGCAGACGCCGGGCTTGTGGTCGTGGACGTGGACGAACCGCTCAAGCCCCGGGTGGTCGCCACGCTGCCGTTCCGGGACATGCGCGCCAGCGCACTGCAGTTTCGCTACCTGTTCGTTACCAGCGCCGACGGGCTGAGCGTGGTGGACGTCACGTCGCCCCTGGCGCCGCGGCGGGTGCCCGCTGCGGACGTGGCCATCAGGGATGCGCGCGGCCTTTACGTTGCACGCACCCATGCCTACGTGGCCTCCGGCGCTCAGGGCCTGGCCATCATCGACGTGGAACGCCCCGAACAGCCGCGGCTACGGCAGTTCTTCACCGCCGATGGCGCGCTGGATGACGCCCACGACGTCGTGGTGGGCTCCACCAACGCCTCGCTGTTCGCCTACGTGGCCGATGGCCGCAACGGCCTGAAGGTGGTACAGCTCACCGCGCCTGACACCCAGCCCAAGTTCTACGGCTTCTCGCCCGAACCCAAGCCGCAGCTGGTGGCGTGGCGCCGCACCCGCTGGCCGGCGCTGGCGATGGCCAAGGGGCTGGACCGCGACCGCGCGGTGGACGAAACCGGCGGCCAGATCGCAGTATTCGGGCGCATCGGCTCGCGGCCCTTCACCGCCGCGGAGATGCGCGCGTTCTATCTCAACCCCGACGGCACGCCTTGGTTCGTGCATGATCGGGTGGACACCGGGGCCAGCGTCGCAACGCCTCGAGCAGGGAGCACGCCATGAGCGCTATCGCCCGCTTGCTTGCCCTCGCGCTGATGTTGGTGGCGGGGCTTGTGCTGGCCGCGCCCGATGCGCCATTGCCCTACCAATCACCCCATCAGTCGCTGGGCGCGGTGAACTGCGCAAACAGCCTTTGCCACGGCGCCATCGTCCCTTGGCATGGCTCGAACGTGCGCCAGGATGAGTACGTCACCTGGTCGCGGTTGGACAAGCACGCCCGTGCCTACCGGGTGCTACACGGCGAACTCTCGCGCGACATCGCCAAAAAAATGCAGCTGCCGCAGCCTGCACACGAGACCAAACTGTGCCTGGACTGCCACGCGCACAACGTGCCCGAAACGCAGCGTGGCAAACGCTTCGACCTGACCGACGGCGTGAGCTGCGAGGCCTGCCATGGCCCCGCCGAAGCCTGGATCCAATCGCACGTGGAGCCCGAGGCCAGCCACGCCGACAACCTGGCGCAGGGCATGTACCCCACCAGCGACGCCCGCGGCCGCGCGACGCTGTGCCTGTCCTGCCACGCCGGCAACGCCGACAAGCTGGTGAACCATCGGTTGATGGGCGCCGGGCATCCACGCATGAGTTTCGAACTGGCCACGTTCACCGCGATCGCACCGGCGCATTTCGACGTGGACGCCGACTACTTCCGGCGCAAGCCCGCGCCCGAGGGCGCCAAGGTCTGGGCCATTGGCCAGGCCTTGGCAGTGTCGGGGATGATGGACCTGCTCAACGACCCCAAGCGCGGCCGCGACGGCCTGTTCCCGGAACTCGTGCTGTTCGACTGCCACGCCTGCCACCATCCCATGTCGCAGCAACGCTGGCAGCCGCGGCCCGGCCTGGGCGCGCTGGCCGGGCCCGGCGTGGTGCGACTGAATGATTCGGGCATGCTGATGCTGCGCGCCGTGGCCCAGGCGATTGATCCGGCGCTGGGTGCTCGCGTCGGCGCACAGACGGTGCGCCTGCATCTGGCGGCCGCGGGCCAGGGCGACGTGCACGTGGAGGCGCGCGCGCTGAAGGTGCTGGCGGGCGAGGTGGCCGATCGCGCGCAGCGCCACGCCTTCCCGCCCGAAACCCTGCGTGCGATTGCCTTGGCCCTGGTGGATGACGGGCTCGCTGGGCGCTACGCCGACTACGCCGGCGCCGAGCAGGCGGCCATGGCTATCGGCAGCGTGGTGGACTACCTGCACCGTCAGGGCTTGGTGGCGCCTGCCAAGGAACTCAACGTGGCGCTGGATCGCCTGAACGCCGCCTTGGCGGATGACGAGCGCTACCAGCCCGATGTTTTCCGACAGCGCCTGCGCGAAATGCGCGCCCTACTGGAGCCCGCATGAGCACGGTCATGCCCCCGGTCGGTGCCGCCGGTGATCGCCGGTTCCAGATAGCCGTGATCGGTTCGGGGCCCAGCGGCATGTCTGCGGCCGCACGCGCGGCCCAGTTGGGCATCAGCCACGTGCTGCTGGAGGCGGAGAAGCAGCCGGCCAACACGATCTTCAAGTACCAGAAGGGCAAGCACGTGATGGCCGAGCCTGGCGTGCTGCCGCTGCGCAGCCCGCTGAGCTTCGCCGCCGGCACCCGCGAGGTGATCCTGGACACCTGGAGCCAGGAACTGCAGGGCCTGGGCGTGAATATCCGCTTCGGCGCCGAAGTGAAAGCCATCTCGGGCCAGCGCGGCGATTTCTGCATCACGCTGGTCGACGGCGCCGAAGTGCGCGCGGAGACCGTGGTGCTGGCGATCGGCATGCAGGGCAACCTGCGCAAGTTCGGGGTGGCCGGCGAAAGCCTGCCCAGCGTGCAGTACCAGCTCGACGACCCGGACGAATACAGCGACGAAACCATCGTGGTGGTGGGCGGCGGCGATGCGGGCATCGAGAACGCGCTAGCGCTCACCCGCGGCAATCGTGTGTACGTGATCAACCGCGAGCAGGAGTTCAGCCGCTGCAAGGAGGGCAACCTGAGCCTGCTGATGGCCGCCATCGACGAGGGTCGCATCGAGCCACGCTGTGGCACCGGCGTGGTGCGCATAGACGCGACGCCGGGCGCGCCGTTTCCGCTCAGTTTCGTGGCCAAGACTCCGCAGGGTGAGGAGGTCATCGCCTGCCATCGCGTGATCGGCCGGCTGGGTGCCAGCCCGCCGCGCAAGCTGGTGGAGAGCTTCGGCGTGGTGTTCCCCAATGCCGATGCCGGTGCGGTGCCGGCCATTTCCGATCACTACGAATCAAACGTGCCGGGCCTGTACATCATCGGCTCGCTGGGCGGCTACCCGCTGATCAAGCAGGCGCTCAACCAGGGCTACGAAGTGGTGGAGTACATCCTGGGACGCGCGGTGGAGCCCGCCGATGAGCCCCTGCTCAAGGCCAAGTTCGCCGGCTTCGGCCGCGCCGCTTCGGTGAGCGAGGCCATCGGGATCATTCGCGCCAGCGTGCCCTTGCTCTCGGGCCTGACGTCGCTACAGCTGCGCGAGCTGCTTTTGGAGAGCAGCCTGCATTACCCCGCGTCAGACGAGGTGATCTTCCACCGCAACGACTACACCAACTCGCTGTACTGCGTGGTCTCAGGCGAGGTTTCGGCCCGGCCCGAACTCACTCCCGACGACGACACCCGGTTCCGGCTGCCAGCCGGCTCTTTCTTCGGCGAGATGGGACTCATCTCCGGGCGCCGACGCAACGCCTCGGTGGTGGCTGGCCCCGACTGCGTGCTGATCGAAACCCCGCGCCGCACCATGCTCAAGCTGCTGGGCTCGGTGGAGTCGGTGCGCCGCACGCTGGACCAGGAATCCATGAAGCGCGCCGTGCAGTCGCTCATGGGCACCAATCTCTCCAAGACCGAGCTGCATTCGCTGGCGCAGGAAACTGAGATCAGGCGCTATTCGGCCGGCGAGGCGCTGTTCACCCAGGGCGACCAGGCCGACGGGCTCTACTTGATACGCCGCGGGTCGGTGACGGTATCGCGGCGGATCGGCGGCAAGGACATCGTGCTTTCCTACGTTTCGGCCGGCCATTACGTTGGTGAGATGGCGCTGATAGCCAACGCGCCGCGCTCGGCCACGGTGCGCGCCGCCGTCGCCACCGAAGCGGTGGTGCTGGAGCCTTCGCGGGTGAAGAAAGTGCTGGCGGGCAACGAAAGCCTGCGCGCGGAGATGGATGCGCTGGTGATGGAGCGTATGCAGGACAACCTGGACATGGAGCAGGACACGGCCTCCGGCAGCCTTATCAGCTTCCTGATGCAGCAGGGCCTGGGCGAAGCCACCGACGTACTGCTGATAGACGAATCCCTGTGCGTGCGCTGCGACAACTGCGAGAAGGCCTGCGCCGACACGCACGGCGGCACTTCGCGCCTGGATCGCGAGACCGGGCCCACGTTTGCGCAGATCCACGTGCCCACCTCGTGCCGGCACTGTGAGCATCCGCACTGCATGAAGGACTGTCCGCCCGATGCCATCCACCGCTCGGCCGCCGGCGAAGTTTTCATCAGCGACAGCTGCATTGGCTGCGGCAACTGTGAGCGCAACTGCCCCTATGGCGTGATACGGATGGCGCCGGCCAACCCGCAGTGGCGCAAGCCCGGGCTGCTGTCCTGGCTGCTGGGCCTGGGCCAGGAACCGGGCGAGGAGGCCTCGATGGCCGGCGATCCCAAGGCCAAAAAGATCGCGGTGAAGTGCGACATGTGCAAAGGAATCGCAGCGGGCCCGGCCTGCGTGCGGGCCTGCCCCACCGGCGCCGCCATCCGCAGCAGCCCCGAGAAGTTCCTGGATTTCACCGCCCGGCACCAAGATCGCTGAGACCGGCGTCGACGCCTCAGGCTGGCCCTGTGCCAGCGGCCGGCGGCTCCGGCAGATGCTTCACGTGCACGTCCAGCTGCGGATAGGCAAACGCGATGCCGTGCTGGTCGAACAGCTCGATCAACCGGGAGTTGATCTCGTTGCGCACCGCGAGGCGGTCGTTCATGTTGCCCACGAAGACGCGCAGTTCGAAGTCCATGGTGCTGGCGCCGAAGTTGAGCAGCCAGCTGGTGGGCGGGCGATCGGACAGCACACGCGGGTTCTCGGCCGCGGCCTGCTGCATCAGCCGGTGCACCAGCGCCGGATTGGTGCCGAAGTCCACGCCCAGCTTGATGGTGACGCGGGTGATTTCGTCGGTCAGCGTCCAGTTCACCAACTGTCCGGTGATGAAAGTCTTGTTGGGCACCACGATTTCCTTGTTGTCGAAATCCAGGATGGTGGTGGCGCGGGTGCGGATGCGGGTAACGGTGCCGTCCAGGCCATTCACCGTGATCACGTCGCCCACCCGGAACGGCCGCTCGAACAGCAGGATCAGGCCCGAGACGAAGTTGGCGAAGATCTCCTGCAGGCCGAAGCCCAGGCCCAGGGTGAGCGCCGCCGCCATCCACTGCAGCTGCGACCAGCGCGTGCCCAGCAGGCCCACGCCTATCACCACGCCCACCAGCACGATGGCGTAGCGCGACACGCTGGTGATGGCATAGCGCGAGGCGGCGTCGATGCTAACGCGCGACAGCAGGCCGATTTCAATCAGGCCCGGCAGGTTTCGCGCCGCCACCACGGTCAATGCCAGCGTCAGCAAGCCCAGCAGCGCCGACATCAGCGTCACCGGCGCCAGCGACTTGCTGCCGTCCAGCGCGGTCTCGGTGATGCTCCACAGATCGATTTCGTCAAAGCGCGCGAACGCCGGCAGCACGTCCGCCCACACCCACGCCAGGCCCAGCACCAGCAGCGTGAGCTTGATTGCGCGCAGCAGGCTGCGGTTCTGGGTGCTTATTTTCTCAAGGGTGATTTCTTCGGTCGATTCCTGCGGTAGCGCTTCGCCGCCCTCTTCCTCCATGTCTACGTCGGCGACCTCGGCCTCGCGGCGCTGCTGCAGCCGGCGCAGGGCCAGGCGCCGCTCGCCCAGCAGGAACCAGCGCCCAAGCAGGCCAACCACCAGCGCCAGCGCCGTGAACATGCCCACGCTGGAGATGCCCGAACTGATCACGATGGCGGAGGAATAGACGTAACCCGACAAGGCCAGTGCCGCCACGCCCAGCAGGCCCAGCGGCAGCAGCACGCGCAGCGCACGGCGCAGGCGCGAGGGCTCCGCGTCCACGCCGCGGGTTTGCCACAGCCGGCCGGCGCCCAGCACGTCCCACAGTGCCCAGGCCGACAGCAGCGCCATCAGCACCAGGGCCAGGCGTGCCGTGACCGAGATAGCCAGGTCCTGGTTGCGCACGAAGGCCAGCGCCACCACGAAGTACAGCGGCATGAACACCGCGAGCATCCACGGCAGCCACTTGGCAATGCTCTCCCGGCGCGGCTTGGTCCAGCGCAAATGCGCATGTGCCAGGCCGCGCTCACGGACCAGCCAGCGCAGGAAAATGAACGTGAAGTACGGCAGCGCCAGCGCAGCCAGCCCGCGGCCGAGGGAATCGCTGAACTTTCCGGCCGTGCCCACGCCCTGCAGCAGTCCGCCCAGCAGCTGCAGCGCTACCGCCCACGGCAGCGCAGCCACGAAGGTCCAGGCCAGGCACTGCAGGGTGTAGGCGTAGCGGTCGGTACGAACGTGGCGGATAGCTTGGGAGAGTTGCGCAATCTGCGGCCGTGCCCGCCGCTGCAGCAGCAGCAGGCCACCTATCAGCAGCGCGCTGCCCAGGTACGCCCAAGGTCGCTGGGCAAATGAGCGCCGCACCAGATCTGCGGTGGTGACGAATCGTGCGGGTTTGAGCAGGTCATAGAAACCGGCCGGCACCTGGGCCAACCAGTCGGTGCCCACCGGCGGATGGCTGCGTATCCAGAGCAGGTGCCGGTCCAGCATCTGCCGCAACTCCGCGGTGGCGCTGATGCGCGCCTGCAGCGTCCGCTCGGTTTGTTCAAGCACGGCAACCCGGCGCCACAGCATCGGCTCCAGGCGCGCCATCAGGTCGATGCGCTCCTGCAGCAGAGCCTCCAGCGCGGCCGCATTCTGCGGCTTGGTCTGCGCTTGGTCGTCATCGGCGCCGATGGCCTGTTCACGCAGGGCCACGGCAGCCTCGGCCAAGTCGTCGAGATTGCGCTGGTTCTCGGCCAACCCAATCAGCCTGAGGCGCAGTTCCGCCAGCGTGGTCTGGATATCCGCGAGGCGCTTACGCAGTTCGTTCACGGTGTCCAGGCGGCGCAGTTCGGCCCAAAGCCAGATGCCCACTTCCTCGCTGCGTCCGCCCAGTTCCAGCCGCGTGCGGCTGTCGCGCAGGCCAGCCAGGTCGCGCGTCAGCGCCGCTTCCTCGTTGGCCAGCGCGCGGCGGCGGCTGGCCAGCCGTTCGTTGCTCTGGGTGAGCTCCTTGCCCAGTCCACTGTTGGTCGCAGCGGCCTCGGCCAGTACCGGATCGACGCCTTCGTAGGCGGCGGCCTGCTTAGCCAATGCAGCGGCCAGCGTGTCGAGCTCAGTGCGGCCCAGGTCGGCGATGCGCTGCTGCAGGAAGGCCAGGCGCGGCTGGCGCAGGGCCAGGCGATGACGCAGTGCGCGCAGCTCCAGTTCCTGCAGCCGCTGGCGAGCACCCGCCTGATCCTGCTGCGCCTGCTGCAAGGTCAGCTCCGCCTTGAACTGGCGGCGC
>JANNQY010000330.1:0-4895 GCA_031400995.1 Lysobacteraceae bacterium | reverse complement strand
GGGGGGATGGGCCATGGCATCATCAGGCTCCGGCAACCGCCCGAGGCACCTCGTCTTGTCTTTCCTGAGCGAACTCACGCGCCGCAATGTCATCCGCATGGCCGGCCTGTACCTGGTGGTGGCTTGGTTGATCGTGCAGGTGGCCGGCGCGGTGTTCCCTGCCTTCGGCATTGCCGACGGCGCGCTGCGCGCGGTGATCCTGGTGCTGGCGATTGGCTTCGTGCCGGCGCTGGTGTTTGCCTGGGTGTTCGAACTCACTCCCGATGGCCTAAAGCGCGACGCCGACGTGCCGGCCGAATCGTCCATCGCGGCGCACACCGGCCGCCGCATGGACAAGCTGATCCTGGGCGGCATGGTGGCCGTGGTGGCCCTGATTGCGGCCGACCGCCTGTGGCCCGAACCGGCCGCCCCGGCGGCAGTACCGGTGGCAGCAGTAACGGTGTCAGAGTCACTTCCCGGGGCCGGCGCGGCGGAAGGACCAGTTGCTGGCCCGGGAAGTGACTCTGACACCGTTACTGCACCCAACTCCATTGCGGTGCTGCCGTTCGTGAACATGTCGGGCGAGGCCACTAACGAGTACTTCTCGGATGGCATCAGCGAGGAGATCCTCAACGTGCTGGCGAGCACGCCGCAGCTGCAGGTGGCGGCGCGCACGTCCTCGTTCTCGTTCAAGGGCAAGAACGCCGAAATCGCCGAGATCGCCCGCGCGCTGGGCGTGCGGATGGTGCTGGAAGGCAGCGTGCGCAAACAGGGCGACCAGGTGCGCATCACCGCGCAGTTGATTGATGCCAGCACCGGCTTCCACGTCTGGTCCAAGACCTACGACCGCAAGCTCGAGGACATCTTCGCCATCCAGGACGAGATTGCCCAGGCTATTGGTGAGCAGCTGAAGGTCACCGTTGGCGGCGCGACCGCCACTGGCCACGGCACCACCAACCTGCAGGCGCACGACCTCTACCTGCGCGGCATCGGCCTGTGGCACGGCCGGGACGGCGACGACATGATCGAGGCGATATCGCTGTTCGAGCAGACAGCCGAGGCGGACCCGAATTTTGCGGGCGCCTACGCAGGCCTGGCCCTGGTATATGCGGTGATTCCGTCTTACAGCGCGCGCTACTCGTGGGCCGACGCGCTGGCCAAGGCCGATGAGAACGCGGTGCGCGCCATCGCGCTGGACCCCGCCCTTCCGGAAGCCTATGCGGCCTTGGTCAACAGCTCGCTGGGCCGGCGCAACATGGCTACGGCGCAGGCACTGGCGGATCGGGCCATCGCCCTGCGTCCCTCGTTCGCCACGGCGTACCAGTGGCGCGGCAGCCTGGAGCTGTCGCGGGGTGACCTTGCCCAGGCCCTGGTGTCGCTGGAGACCGCCGCGCGGCTGGATCCGCTTTCGCCGGTGATCACCGAGAACCTGGCGTTCGCGCTGATCACGCTGGGGCGCAGCCAGGAAGCCGGCGCCCTGTGCAGCAAGCTGCTGGAAACCCGGCCCAACTACGTCGCCTGCCTGCAGTACGTGGCGCTGGCGGCCATCCTGGACGGCAACCCCGAGGCGGCCACGCCCCTGCTCGATCGGATGTCAGCGGCCCAGAATCCCGGGGCGCGCCACACCGGCCTGGTGGAGGCGCTTTCGGGCCAAGGGGACAAGCGCGCCGTGGCGCAGCGGCTGGCCGCACTGCCCTTCAACAGCATGTTCGTGCCGGGCAGCGACAGCGCGCTGGAAGACCATGTGGTCGCTGCCATGATCATGCTGCTGGGTGAGCCGGAGCTGGCGCTTGACTACCTTGAGCGCCTTTCCCACGAACTGGGCAACACCGTCGACTGGGCCATGAACATGCCCATGATGGATCCGCTGCGCTGCGATGCGCGCTTCAAGGCACTGGTGGCTCGAATCAGACCCGGCGACCTCCGCACCGCCGAACTTTGCAAGGCCTGAGCCCATGCGCTACCGACGCCTGCTGGACCAAGTGAAGCAGCAGAACTGGACGGCCGTAGGCATTGATCTGGTCATCGTGGTGGTGGGCGTCTTCATCGGTATCCAGGTGGCCAACTGGAACGAAGACCGCTTGACGCAGCGCAAGGCCGCCGAGTTCACCGAGCGCCTGCAAGCCGACCTGCTGGGCGAGGCCTGGGGCTACGAGATGCAGGTGGGCTACTACACCGACGTGCTCGACAACGCCAAGCGTGCCGCCGACGCACTGGAAGGCGATGCGCCGCTGCCCGACGAGGCGCTGCTGGTGGCCGCCTACCGGGCCACGCAGTACAACGGCAACACCCGCCGCCGCGCCACCTACGACGAGCTGGTGTCCACGGGCGAAATCGGCCTGATCAGCGACCCGGCGCTGCGCCAGCTGGCGATGGAGGTCTACAACATGGCGCAGTTCGACATCATGGTGAACGAGGGCATCAACTCGGCCTACCGCAAGGCGTTCCGGATGACGCTGCCGCACAGCGTGCAACGCGCAATTGCGAATGCCTGCGGCGACAAGCTGGTGGAGCCGGGTGATTTCGCCTCGGTGGATGATTCGCTGAATTACCCCTGCACCACAGGCCTCTCGCCGGAACAGCTGGCCGACGCGGTGGCCCGCCTGCGCGCCAACCCGGACCTGCTGCCGCTGCTGCGCCTGCGCCTGCTGGACGTGGAAACCAGCGTCTCCAACCTCACCACCTACTACCGCAGCAGCCGCGACGCCTTGGCCGAACTGGTTCGCGAGCAGGGGCCCGGCGCAAAAGCGCCGACCCATCAGGTACCCTGACGCGGCCCATGGCCTAGTCCGGGCAGGCTTGTGCACTCAACATTCACCAGAGGTGACTTCATGCAGCGCAGTACCCTGTCTCTCGTCATCGCGGTCGCCACCTTTGCTCTCGCCGGTTCTCCAGACGCCTTGGCCAAAGAGGTCAAGCCCAAGCCCGGGCACCAGTTCAAGGGCAGCGTCGAGGCTCAGTACCGCAGCAATGAGAACGTCTCGATTTCGTCGTCCGCCGATCAGCGCTTCGACTTCGCAAGCTCCCGCGAGTTTGGCCAGGACGATGAGGACGAGGAAGAGGGCGAGGGCGAGGAGGACCTGGACATCTTCGACGACCTCCTGGACATCGACCCTACCCAGGACGAAATCGAAGCGGACGATGCCATCGACGAAGATGGCGACGGCCTTGACGACCTGCTTGATCCCAACGCCGACAACGTGGTGGACGAAGCGAGCCAAGTCATCGCCAGGCTCGCGCTCGCACACCGTTACACCTTCGCCAATGGCAGCACGAGCTGGAACAACGGCCTTCGCTTCGCGACCGATACCTACAACGAGCGCGATGACCTGGACAAGTTCAATTGGGTCGTCAGCACTGGCCTGGCCTTCGCGCCCCGGGGCAGCCGGCACAGCTTCCGGCCCACGCTTGCGTATGTGGTGCTGGACCAGGACGACAGCGAGTTCTCGTCCACCTGGGTTGCTTCCCTCGCCTACGGGTATCGGGTTTCGAAGCGCTTGCGCGCGAGTGCGACCTACAACTACCAGGACAAGGACATCAGCAGCCCCAGTGCGCCGGATGCGCGCATCAACACGCTTGAATTCGGCGCCGAGTTTGCAGCGACCCGGAACGACATCTTCAGGTTCGAGTTCTCCCCAAAGATCGAGGACTCAAGCCTGTCCTCGCGCAACAGCGAGTCCTCGGGCTGGCAGGTTGCCTACTCGCGCAGGTTGCCCTGGGACATGACGGCCGGTGCGGGCTACCGTTTCAGCGCCATCGACTACAAGAACCTGACCCCAACCCGTGAAGACGATTTCAGCGTCTGGGGTTTGCAGTTGGCAAAAAGTTTCGGCAAGCAGTTCGTAGTGGAGCTCGGCTACGAATCCAGCGAACTTGAGTCGAATATTCCGAGCAAGGACGCGAGCAACGACACCTTCTACCTTGGCGGGACCTGGAACTTCTAAGGCTTGCCTAGTCGGGGTGGGATCTTGGCGAAGGCCCGCCTTGCTTCGAACGCCTCATTGACCCTCCGCTAGGGGGCCGGTGGCCGCTGGGTCCGGTTGCGGACTATCGGCGACATGGACGTCGCCGATAAGCCCCCATGGATGGGTTCACGGCGTGTCCGACACCGGACCCAGCGGTCGCCGGACCCCTCGCCAGGAACAAACCCAGCGTTCGAAGTCAGACATTCATCCGGATGAAGCGATATAGTACCGGCCATACACCGAGGCCGACCCCATGCCGCGATACAGCTTCGAGTTCTACCCCCCCAAGACCGACGAGCAGCGCACCCAGCTCGACCGAACTGTGCGCAAGCTCAAGGCCTATTCGCCCGAGTTCGTGTCGGTCACGTTCGGCGCCGGTGGCTCCACGCTGTCGTACACCGCCGACACCGTGCGCCGCCTGCGCGACGACCACGGCCTGAATGGCGTGCCCCACCTGAGCTGCGTCGGCGGCACCCGCGAGGAAATCCGCCAGCTGCTGGCCAACTACCGCGCCCAAGGCTGCGACCGCATCGTCGCCCTGCGCGGCGACCTGCCCTCGGGCATGGCCCGCCCCGGTGACCTGCACTACGCCTCCGACCTGGTGGCCTTCATCCGCGCCGAGCACGGCGATCATTTCCACATCGAAGTGGGCTGCTACCCCGAGACCCACCCGCAGGCCGAGGATGCGCACGCCGACATCCGGCACTTCAAGGCCAAGGTTGACGCCGGCGCCAACTCCGCCATCACCCAGTACTTCTACAACGCGGACGCCTACTTCCGCTTCGTGGACGACATTTGCAAGGCCGGCGTGGCAATCCCGGTCATCCCCGGCATCATGCCCATCTCGAATTTCACCCAGCTGCGGCGTTTTTCCGAAGGCTGCGGCGCCGAGATTCCGCGCTGGATCGGCAAGCGCATGCAGGCCCTGGGCGACGACGCCGAGGCCGTTCG
>JANNQY010000329.1:0-4322 GCA_031400995.1 Lysobacteraceae bacterium | reverse complement strand
GCCAAGCGGCTGGAGGAGTTGCTGAACGAAGACCCGGATGTGGACCACTACAGTACCTACGTGGGTCGCGGCGCCGTGCGTTTCATCCTGACCTTGAACGTGCAGCTGGCGAATCCGTTCTTTGCCCAGTTCGTGATCGTGGCCAAGGATCTCGAGGCGCGCGAGCGCCTGCAGCAGAAGCTTGAGTCTGTTCTGGCCGAGGAATTCCCGGAAGTCGTGTCGCGGGTGTCGCCGCTGGAGTTGGGGCCGCCCGTGGGCTGGCCGCTGCAGTACCGGGTGACCGGTCCGGATGAAGACGAAGTTCGGCGCATTTCGCTTGAGCTGGCGCAGCTGATGGGTGCCGATGACCGGGTGCGCCAGATCAACTACGACTGGATGGAGCCGGCGCGCCAAGTGCGCGTCATCGTCAACCAGGACGAAGCCCGCCGCCTCGGCATCAGCACCCGCTCGCTGTCTGCGGTGCTGAATGGGGCCATGACGGGTACGGTCATCACGCAGGTGCGCGACGACATCTATCTGGTGAACGTGATCGCACGCGCCACCAACGATCAGCGTGCCTCCTTCGAGACGCTGAGTTCGCTGCAGGTGGCCACGCCCAGCGGCCGCATGGTGCCCATGAGCCAGTTCGCCACCTTCAAGGAAGACCAGGAGTTCCCGCTGGTCTGGCGCCGCGACCGCTTGCCTACGCTCACCGTGCGTGCCGACGTCACCGCCGGCGTGATGCCCGACGCAGTGGTGGGTAGCCTGGCGCCCAAGATCGAGTCCTTCGACGCCGGCTTGCCAGCCGGATATGGCGTTGCCACCGGCGGCCTTTACGAGGAGAGCAAGATATCCAGCGATTCCGTTTTTGCGGTCGTGCCGCTGATGATCCTGCTGATGCTGGTGATCATGATGGTGATGCTGGTGAGCTTCCGGCGCCTGGCCATGGTGATGTGCGTGCTGCCGCTGGGCTTGATCGGCGTGGTGCTGTCGCTGCTGGTGTTCAACCAGCCGCTGGGCTTCGTGGCGATCCTCGGCATCCTGGCCCTGATTGGCATGATCGCGAAGAACGCCGTCATCCTGATCGTGCAGATCGAAACCGACCGCGCCGAGGGCAAGAACGTGATTGACGCGGTGATGGCCGCCGCCACCAGCCGCCTGCGGCCGATGATGCTGACGGCCATCTCCACCGTGCTGGGCTTGATCCCGATCGCGCCCACCGTGTTTTGGGGCCCGATGGCCTTCGCAATCATGGGCGGCCTGCTGGTGGCCACGCTGCTCACCCTGGTGTTCCTGCCGGTCGTTTACGTCATGGTCCTCGGCAATGAGAAGGAAAGTGCCCCGCAGACAGCACCCGGGACCACCTGATGGCTGCCGGCGGGTACAAGCCCGTGTTGGAGATAAACCTGACGGATCAGCGGCAGCTGTTCAATTCCATGGACCCGGCGCCGTTCCGGGCCCGCGATCTTGACCCGGCGGTGGTGGACTACATCGTTGACTGGGCCGAGGACCAGCCCAGGAATGCCGAACTGGGCATGGTGGTCAGCCTCAACCATGAAACGGTGTCCGACCACGATGTGGACATCTTGCGCGAGGCGCTGTGTCAGGACTTCCGGCGTCGGGCGCAGGCCGAGCGGCGCCGCCTGGCGCGTCTGTTCCGGGACGGCCGGATCAGCATGCTCATCGGCGTGGGGTTCGTGGCGGTCACCATCCTGATCACCGACGCCCTTGGTACTTTGGTTACCGCGCAGCGCTCCGCCACCCTGATTGAGGAAACCCTGGTGATTGCCGCTTGGGTTGCGCTTTGGCACCCGGTCAACATCTTTCTCTACGAGTGGTGGCCGATAAGTGCGCAGGCCAAGCTGTTTGACCGCCTGGCGCAGATGGACATGAAGCTGTGCGGCGCGACCGAAGCGATCCTGGGAAGGGGCGGTCCGTGAACCAGGTTCCCGGGACGCTGCCGCTGCGCCTGCCCTCGGTCCTCAACGTCACGGTGGTCCGTGCCGCCAGTTTCGTGGCGATATGGCTGGTGTTGATGCCGAGCGCAAAACCCGGCGACTTGGCGGTGGGGGCATTTGCGGTGGCTGCGGCCACCTGGACCAGCCTGTGGCTGCGTCCGCCGGCCACTGGCTGCGTGCGCCTGGGGATCCTGCTGTTGCTGCTGCCGCACTTCCTCGGGGAGTCGGTGCGCGCCGGCGTGGACGTGGCCCTGCGCGCGCTCGGCCCGCGCGTCCGCGTGCAGCCTGGCTACGTCGATTGCCCGCTGGGTTTTCCGCCGGGCCTGGCACGCAACCGTTTTTCCTCCATCACCAGCCTGCTGCCCGGCGCGGTGCCCTGCGGCGATCGCAACGGGGTGCTGGTGTACCACTGCCTGGATACCAACCAGCCGGTGGTGGAGCAGCTGTGGGCTGAAGAAAAGCGGCTCGCTCGCGTGCTGGTTCCGGGGAGCCGACATGGCTGAGTTCCTGCTGGGCGCCGCGTGCTTCGTGCTGGCCATGGTGGCCCTGGGCTTGCTGCGCATCCTGCGCGGCCCCGACGACGTGGACCGCATGATGGCGGCGCAGCTGTTGGGCACCGGTGGTATCGCCGTGGTGCTGCTGCTGGGCGTGGCCACCGACCAGCCGACGATGATTAACGTCGGGCTGACCTTGGCGCTGCTGGCGGCCTTCGCCGGCATCGCGTTCGTCAAGGCGGGTTCGCCGGATGCGGCTGTCGATGATTCGGGGCGCGAGCCGTGATCTCATCCCTGCTGGACGCTTGGACCATCCTGGCGGTCGTCGCCGGCGCCTTTTTCTTCATGGCCGGCACTGCGGGCTTGCTGAGGTTTCCCGACTCGCTCACGCGGCTGCACGCGTTGACCAAGGCCGACAACCTCGGCCTGGGCCTGGTGGTGCTGGGCCTGCTGCCGCAAGTGTCCTCGTTGCTGGATGGGTTCAAGCTGGTTTGCATCTGGCTGCTGGTGCTGCTGTCGGGTGCCAGCGTGTCGCAGCTGGTGGCGCGGCTGATCCGCCTGGGCGAGGAAGCGCGCCGATGATGGACTGGCTCAACCTTGGACTGGCGGCGCTCATCTTGGCCTTGGGCACTTGGGTCGTGTTTGCCCGTGAAGCGTTCTCCGCCGTGGTCGGCTTCATTTCCTACGGCTTGCTGCTCACCTTGGTGTGGGTGCAGCTGAGCGGCGTGGATGTGGCGCTGACCGAAGCCGCCATCGGCGGCGGTCTCACCGGCGCGCTGCTGATCGGCGCGGTGTCGCGCATGCGCGGTACTGAAGCGGTGGGACGCTCCGAGCGCCCCGGTCTTTTGGCTACCTGCGTTGCGGCCATCGTTGCCATCGCGGTGACCGTGGGCTTGGGCTATTGCGTGCTGGCGCTGCCGCATCCGGCGCCGTCGTTGGCCCAGGACGTTGCCGACAACATGGCCAGTACCGGCGTCGGCAATCCGATCACGGCGGTGCTGCTGGCGTTTCGGTCCACGGACACCTTGCTCGAGGCGGTGGTCCTGCTTTTTGCGCTGGTCGGCGTCTGGTCATTAACGCCGGACCGCTACTGGGCCTGCCGTCCCGGCGCGCGGCAGTTGGCTGATCCCAACGGCATCCTGGCCTACGTGGCGCGCGTGCTGCCGCCGATTGGCATCGTGGTGGGCATGTACATTTTCTGGGTGGGCGCAGACTACCCGGGCGGCAAATTCCAGGGCGCCACCATCCTGGCGGCCATGTGGCTGCTGGTGGTGATGGCCGGCTTGGCCGACATGCCGCCCATCAGCCGCATCTGGCTGCGCGCCACGCTGATACTTGGCCCGCTGGTTTTTATCGCCATTGGCCTGCTGGGAGCGGTGACGGCCGGCGCTTTCCTGGCGTACCCGGACGGCTATGCCAAGCCGCTCATTCTGGTCATCGAATTCGCGCTGATGCCCAGCTTGACCCTGATCCTGGGCCTGCTGTTGGCCGGCGCGCCGCGACGGGCTGGCGCACCATGATGTCCGCTGCCACGCTGTTTGGCCTGTGCGCCGCGGTGCTGATCGGATTGGGCCTGTTCGGGTTGATGGTGAACCCGCGGCCGCTGCGGAAAATCCTGGCCTTCAACGTCATCGGCAGCGGTGTGTTCCTGATGCTGGGCCCCATCGCCCGGCGCGGCGCCGGTGCCGGGATGGGCGGCGACCCGGTGCCGCAGGCGTTGCTAATCACTGGAATCGTCGTGGCGTTTTCCGCCACGGCATTGGCCGTGGCGCTGCTGCTGCGACTGTTCGATGAATCGGGCTCGGACAGCCTGACCGCGCCGCCGCCGGACACGAAAGGCAAGGAGTCCGGGAATGCGTGATTTCGGAAGCGTGCGGCGGGGTAGGGCATG
>JANNQY010000328.1:0-3178 GCA_031400995.1 Lysobacteraceae bacterium | reverse complement strand
CCCTCCTACAGGGGCGATGCTGTAGGAGGGACTTCAGTCCCGATTCCCACCAGCCTGCCCAAAAACCACCCCCCGCTCCGCCTCGCTCAACTGCCGCCACTGCCCCGGCGCCAGCTCACCCAAGCCCAGCCCACCCAACGTATCCCGATGCAGCGTGAGCACATGGTTGCCCACCGCGGCAAACATGCGCCGGATCTGGTGGTAGCGGCCTTCCACCAGGGTGATGCGCACACGCCGCGGCGACAGCGCCTCCAGCCCGGCCGGCGCCAGCGCAGTCTTCTCCGACTCCAGCACCAGCGTTCCGCTGGCAAACACCGCGGCCTCGTCCCCACGCAGGTCCTGCGCCAGTTCCGCCACGTAGACCTTGGGCAGGGCCGCCTTGGGCGAAGTGATCCGGTGCAGCAGCGCGCCGTCGTCGGTGAGCAGCAGCAGCCCCGAGGTGTCGCGATCCAGGCGGCCGACGGTGGACAGCGCCGGGTTGCGCAGGCGATAGCGCGGCGGCAGCAGGTCGTAGACCACGCGGCCGGGATCCTTGGTGGAACAGGTGTAGCCCACCGGTTTGTGCAGCAACAGCAGCAGGCCCGGCGGTGGATCCAGCGCCTCGCCGTCCACCCGCACCTGGCTGGCGTCCACGTCGTCGTCGGCATACAGCACCTCGCCGGCGGCATCGGTGACGCGGCCCTCGCGAAACATCAGCGCCACCTGCTTACGGCTGCCGTAGCCCAGGTTGGCCAGTCCTTTCACCAGTTTCATGCGCGGCCCGCCTTGGTTGCCTGGATTACCTTGAAACCGTCCTGCTCGCGCAGCACCTGCACCGCGCCGAAATCGCGCGCCAAGCTCGCTTCGTAAGGCAGGTGGCGGTTGGCCACCAGCAGCAGCCGCCCGCCGGGCCGCAGCGCCGCGGCGGCCGCAGCGATGAAGGCCTGCCCCAGCGCAGGCTCGTCGGCGCGGCCCTGGTGGAAGGGCGGATTGCTGACGATGAAGTCATAGGTCTGCAGCAGGCCGGCGGTGACGTCGTGCCAGTGAAAAACGATCTGCGCCCGGGCAGTGGCCAGGTTGGCCTGCGCCAGCGCCAGCGCGCGCGCTTCGGCTTCATACAGGTCCAGTGCAACCACGCCCGGACAGCGCGCCAGCAGTTCGGAAGCGAGGTAGCCAAAGCCGGCGCCCAGGTCGGCGCCGCGTCCGGCCAAATCACCGGGCAAGCACTGCGCCAGCAGTGCCGACGCGGCATCGATGCGGTCCCAGGCGAACACGCCCGGACGGCTGAGGAAGCGGCCGTCGGCAATCGGGCGCGCAGCGTCCAAGTCGCGCCACTGCGCCAACAACTCAGCGTCGCGGTTCGCCTCCGGCGCTGTCCAGCAAACACGGCAGTGGTTCTTGGAGAGGCTGTGCACGGGGCCCGCCAGCCGCGCCAGGTCTTCCTGCAGCGAACGCGCACCTTCGCTGTTGGCGGCGCAGGCCAGCACCGTGCCACCGGGCAGGCACTGGTCCAGCGCGCGCGCCAGCAAAGCGCGCGACTCGGCGCGCTGGCGCGGCGCCAGCACCAATACCCGGGCGTAGTGGCCGCAATTGGCTTGGGTGACCTCGAAGCCGTCGCGCTCCAGCGCCGCGGCCCAGGGCTTGAAGCTCTGTTCGCAGGCCGGGCGCTGCGCGCGCGCTGCGTTCAACGCCAGACCGGCGCGCGCACGCAGGAACAGCGACTGTCCGGGCGCAGGCCAGGCCACGGCGCCACTGGCCAGGGGCAGCAGCAGGGTTTCAAGCGCGGGATCACCGCCAGGCAGGGACAAGGGCGGGCTCCGCCGAAAGAATGCCGCGATTTTAGCCCGCGCCGCGACTCAAGCGGGAGCGGTCGCCACCGGCTGTACGCGGTTGCGACCCTGGCCTTTGGCTGCGTACAGCGCAACGTCCACCGCCCGGTAAAGCGCGTCGCCATCGCCGTGCAGTACCGGGTCGAACGCGCCCAGGCCCATGCTGGCCGTCACGGTGAAATGCTTCCCTTCACACTCGATGGGGCGGTTCACCAGGTCGTGGCGCAGGGCCTCTGCGGCCGCCAGTGCGGCCGGGGCGCCGGCCGAAAACAACACGCCAAACTCTTCGCCGCCCAAGCGTGCGAGCAGCGCCCCCGGCGCCGGGAAAGCGCGCTGCAGGCGGTCCGCCAGCGCCTGCAGGCAGGCATCGCCCACCGCATGGCCGTAAAGATCGTTCACCCGCTTGAAGTGGTCCACGTCCAACAGCAGCAGGGTGAAGCCAGGTCCGCCGCGCTGGGCCTGCTGCGCAACCTCGTCGAGCCGTGCAGTGAAGTGGCGGCGGTTGTAGACGCCGGTGAGCGGATCTGTGCGGCTGAGGTGTTCGAACAGGTCGCGCTGCTCGCGCAGCGCTTCATCCAGGCGCAGGCGACGTCGGTATTCGGCGTGGCTGCGCACCACTGCGCCTACCAAGTACAGCGAATAGAACGACATCGCCACCGCCAGCGCACGGTCGGCGGGGTTGCTCCACAGCACCAGCAGCAGCGGCAGCAGCAGCACGCCCACGCCAGCGGTGGCAAAACCGCGCACGGTGGAATAGACATTGGCGAACACGGTGGCATAGCCGATGGTCGCCACCAGCGACACCATGCGGATGTCGGGATCGAAGCGGCCATCCATCAGGATCCAGGCCTGTGCCACCGCCCACAGCGCCGAGGCCAGCGGCAGCACCAGGGCGTAGCGTCGGAGCCAGCGCACGTGCGCGGGCGCGTCGCCCTCCGGCGGTGGGCGCATGGCCAGGCGCAGCACGCCCAGCGCCACGAACCCGGCGCCAAACGCCAGCGCCGCGCCGGGCGCGAACGCCATCACGTCGGCCATCCAAGCAATCACGGCCCAGCCAAAGACGTACAGCAAGCCGCCCACCTTGGACAGCTCGTAGGTATCGGAAACCACTTGACCCAGGCGCCAATCGGCGAGGCGCTGTTGGGATTCGGGCGTACCGGCGGTGTGCTGTGGCGGATTCACTCAGGCGCGGGTCCGGGGTCTGGCAGCCGGGCACGCGCGCCGGCCATGGTCGCCACAGTCGGCCAGGCCGGTGGCGGCGTCAAGTTTTGGCGGCCGCCAAGCGCCGTTACGGGAGGCTAGGCATCGGGCACGCCCCACTCCAACTGCCGGTAGTCAAAGCCCTGCGCGATGCGCGGCTTCACCACTTG
>JANNQY010000327.1:0-4922 GCA_031400995.1 Lysobacteraceae bacterium | reverse complement strand
CCTGTCGCACCGGGGCGCCCGCCGCATCGTCACCGGTGGCGACCCGCCGCAGGAGTACTGGTACACCGACGACCACTACCGCAGCTTTCGCCGTTTCGAGCTTTCACCATGAGCGCGCCTCTGCTGGCTGACATGCTGCTGCAGCCCGACCAGGCCGGCGCGTTCTACCTCGCAGCCTCCCACCTCTCACCGCTGCAGGACGCCGCCGCCGAGCTGGGTTTCTGCTGCGCGCACATCAACCTGCATGACTGCGAGAGCAAGGACGAGCTGATGCGTCGCTTCGCCAGCGTGCTGGAGTTTCCGGAGGATTTCGGCGGCAACTGGGATGCACTGGCCGACTGCTTGGGCGACCTGTCCTGGCTCGCGGCCAAGGGCTATGTGCTTGGCCTGCAGCACAGCCAGGACTATCGCGCCCACAGCCGCCACGACTACGCCACCCTGGTGTCGGTGCTTGAAGATGCCGCCGACGCCTGGCGCGGGCAAGGCGTGCCGTTCTGGACGTTCATCACCGTGCCGGACGAGGATTTCGACGCAGTGCCGGCCTGATCAGCGCGCAAACATCAGGAACGGCAGCGTCGCCACGGCCAGCATCAGCAGTATCCCGACAACCGCGGCCAGCGCCTGGCCCGGCTGGGCGCGGATGCCGGCCCAGGAGCTGGGTACACGGCCTTCGCGCAGTTCGGCTTCCCGCTCGGCGCGAGCACGCGCTGCGCGCTGCCCCTGGTAATCCGCCAAAAGCCGCTCGGCCTGCAGCTGTTGCTCGGCCTGCGCCAGCCAGATTGCGCCTGCCGACACGCCCCACATGCTGGGCTGGGTCTCGTAGCAATCAATGCCGTGGGCGTCGAGCAGCGCGCGCACTTCGTCGGCTTCGTCGTCGGGTACGTTGCGCAGGTTGAGCAGCAGCTTGGCCATGGCGGCATGATAGCGCCGCGGCGCAGGCCTGCGCCTAGAGGGTCCGCTGGCTTTCGAACCGCCGGGGCAAGCCGCTGAGCGGGTCCTCGAAGGCCAGCGACTGCGCCAGCAGGGCCAGCGGCCTGGCCCAATCGTCGGGCGCTTCATCCGCCAGCACCGGGTAGTAGCGGTCGTTGTGCAGCGGCGCCCCCAATGCCGCCATGTGCACGCGCAGCTGGTGCTTGCGGCCGGTGACCGGCTCCAGGCCGTAGCGCCAAAGGTCCGGTCCACGATGCAACACGTCCACCCGGGTTTCACTGTTGGCCTCACCCGGTACTTCGCGCATGCGGAAGAAGGGTTCGCCCGCCTCCATCCGCGTGCGCCGAACCAGCGGAAACTCCAGCCCCGCCAGCGGCGGCGCCAGCGCCACATACCGCTTTTGAATTCGACGTTCACGAAACAGCGCCTGGTAGGCCGCGCGACTACCCGGGTGGCGGGAGAACAGCACCAGCCCCGCGGTGTCGCGATCTATTCGGTGCAGTGGCACCAGCGCTTCGCAGCCAGGACGCCGCATGAGCCGCCGCAGCAGGCACTGCTCCACCCATGCGCCGCCCGGGGTCACCGGCAGGAAGGGGGGCTTGTCGGCCACCAGCAGGTGCTCGTCCTCATACACCACGGTTTCGTGGTGCGGCAGCTCCGGCTCGCGCTCCACTTCCCGGAAATAGCGCAGCTCCCAGCCCACGCGGTAGGGCGCGTCCTCGGCCACGGCATGTCCTTGCGCGTCCTGCACGCGCCCACGCTGCATCCGTTCGCGCCAACGCTCGCGCGAGACCGCCGGGAACCGGTCGCAAAGCCCGTCAAGCACGGTGGCCCAAGGTCCGGGCGGCAGCTGCAGGCGGCTGGCAACGAGCGCGTGGCTCGCGGGAGGGTGCGTGATCATGGCTTCAGTGTGTACCCGCCGAGGCTCTGGAAAAAGCCGCAGCGCCGGTGCATGCTCATACCGCATGGCCCGCGCACGTACCGCGAGGCCGGCAACGACCCCAATCCCCGGAGAGCACCATGGCCAAGGGCATGAACCAGAAGAAGACCGAAAAGAAGAAGCCAGAGAAAACCCTGAAGGAAAAGCGCGCCGATAAGGCCACCAAGAAATCCGGCAAGGGTTGATCCCGCGGACGGACGCCTCCCTGGGGCGTCCGCTCCAGGCACCGCGCTGCGCCTACAATGGGGCCTTGTCCGCCAGGCCTCAGCCATGACCGAACCTGTTCGCCTGTCCAAACGCGTCGTTGAATTGGTGGGCTGCTCGCGCAGCGAAGCCGAGCAATACGTGCAGGGCGGCTTTGTCCGGGTGGACGGCGTGGTGGTGGAAGAGCCGCAGTTCAAGGTCACCGACCAGCTAGTGACGATGGACCCCGGTGCCAAACTGGTGGCGGCCGAGCCCGCCACGCTGCTGCTGCACAAGCCCGCCGGGCACGATTCCGACCAGGGCCCGATGCCCGCGCTGGGCCTGCTGCTTCCGGCCAACCGCTGGGAAGAAGATGACTCGGGCTGGAAGCTGCACACGCGCCATTTCGCGCACCAGTCGCCGGCCATTCCCCTTGAACCCGCGGCCAGCGGCCTGCTGGTGTTCAGCCAGGACGGCCGCGTGTTGCGCCGCCTGAAAGACGACGCCGAGAAGATCGAGCAGGAGTTCGTGGTGGATGTCACCGGCGAGTTGGCGCCCTACGGCTGGAACCGACTCACCGGCGGCACGAGCTTTGGCGGCTGGCCAGTGGCGCCGTTCAAGGTCAGCTGGCAGAGCGAGACCAAACTGCGCTTCGCCATCAAGGGCGTGCGGCCGGGCCTGCTGCAGCACCTGTGCGCGCAGGTAGGCCTTGAAGCCGTGGCCATCCGCCGCATCCGGCTGGGCCGCATTCCGCTGGCGAAGATGCCGCCCGGGCAATGGCGCTATTTGCCGGTATCGGAACGCTTCTAGGTCAGCGTTCTTCCTCTGGCGGCGCTGCCTGCGCGCGCAGGTAGTCGGCCAACCCGCTCAGCTGCTCGGCCAGTACGCCGTCCACGGCCGGCGCGATCTTGGAAACATCGTCGGGCGAATAGCCGCCCACCCGGTACCAGAGCGTAATCCGGGTGCCGCCGCTCTCGATCGGCGCCAGTCGGAACTCCAGGGTGCCGTCCAGGCCCATGCCCTGCAGGGGTCCCAAGCCGCCGGTCATGCGCAGCAGGACGCCCGGATTCACCAGCCGCACGGCCAGGTGCTGCGCCTGCTGGCGACCATGGATCTCACAGAAACAGCCGCCGGCCCTGGCTTGGATGCTCAAGCGCGAGGCGTCTCCCCACCAGGTGTGGCTGGGGGACCACCAGCGATGCACGTCGTCCACCAGACCACTCCAGGCGGTCTGGGCGTCCACCGGCACGTCCTGGACATTGCTCACCGTGAAGCCGGATGCGCTGCTGTCCAGCACCTCGGCCCTGGCCGCGGCCAATGGCACGACGGCCCACGCCAAGCCCAGGAAAATGCCTGCCCATCGAAATTTTTTCATGCCCCGCTCCCGGCCCAACCCCGCACACTGTAACGTCACCGGGACACAGTGAGAGAATCACCGCCTGCCCCCTGCAACGGAATGCCATGGCCTCCAGCCTGCTCGCCCTGATCGACGACATCGCCAGCCTGCTCGACGACGTCTCGGTGATGACCAAGGTGGCTACCCAGAAAACGGCCGGCGTCCTGGGCGACGACCTGGCGCTGAACGCGCAGCAGGTTTCCGGCGTTAATCCCGACCGCGAGTTGCCCGTGGTGTGGGCCGTTGCCAAGGGCTCGTTCATCAACAAGGCGATACTGGTGCCCGCGGCGCTGGCCATCAGCGCCTTCATCCCTTGGGCGGTGACGCCGCTGATGATGGTGGGTGGCGCCTTCCTGTGCTTTGAAGGCGTCGAGAAACTCGCGCACCGCTACCTGCACACCCCGCGTGAGGATGACGCCGAGCGTGCCGAACTCGTGAAGGCGGTGGCTGACGAGTCCGTGGACCTGGTGGTGCACGAGAAGGACAAGATCAAGGGGGCCATCCGCACCGATTTCATACTCTCGGCCGAAATCATCGTCATCACGCTGGGCACCGTGGCCACGGCCGACTTCAGCAAGCAGGTGGCAGTGCTGGTGCTGATCTCGCTGCTGATGACCGTGGGCGTGTATGGCTTGGTGGCCGGCATCGTAAAGCTCGACGATGCTGGCCTGTTCCTCAGCCAGCGCCGCGGCGCCGGCGCCTGGCGCAGCGGCCAGCGCGCTGTCGGGCGCAGCCTCCTGTGGGGCGCGCCTTGGCTGATGAAGTTCCTCTCGGTGGCCGGCACCTTGGCCATGTTCCTGGTCGGCGGCGGCATCCTGGTGCACGCCGTGCCTTTCCTTAGTCACGCAGTGGCGGCGGTGACGCCCGAAGGCAGCCTGCGCCTGCTGGTGAGCCTGACCGGTGATGCCTTGGTGGGCGTGTTGGCCGGCATCGTGGTGCTGCTGGGCGTCAACGCGGTGCAGAAGTTGCGCGGCAAGCCGGCGCACTAATGCCGGGCTACAGCACTCGCCTGCTCACGCTTCGCTTCGGTGGCGTTGACTATCGCATCCGCGCGCTGAGCGACCTGCAGCAGTTCGCGGACCCCAAGGGTTACGTCGAGCGCGCCGGCATTTCCTCGGCCAACTGGTCGCTGTTTGGCCAAGTGTGGCCAGCCGGCTGCGTGCTGGCGCAGACCATGAGCAGCTTTGAAATCGAGGGCAAGCGCATCCTCGAACTGGGCTGCGGGCTGGGACTGTCCAGCCTGGTGCTGAACCGCCGCAAGGCCGATATCACCGCCAGCGACCATCATCCGATGGCCGAGGAATTCCTGACCTACAACGCCGAACTCAATGGCCTGCCTGCTCCGGCTTACCTGGACTTGTCCTGGACCGTGCCGCAGCCGACGCTGGGCCAGTTCGACCTGATCATCGCCAGCGACGTGCTGTATGAGCGCGGACATGCCGAGCAGCTTTCGCAGCTGATGCAGCGCCATGC
>JANNQY010000326.1:0-22246 GCA_031400995.1 Lysobacteraceae bacterium | reverse complement strand
GCGCCGACTGCGGCGGTCGGCTCGAGTGCCTCGCGGGGCGCTGCACCGCGGCGTGCACGCGGGACGCCGATTGCCTGCCGGGCGCGCGCTGCGACCGGGCGGCCGGCTGCGTCGAGTGTGTCGCCGACGGCGACTGCGCGTCGGGCTTGCGGTGCACGAGCGGCCACGTCTGCGGTGCCGAGTGTGCGTCGGACGCGGATTGCACGGGTGGGCTCGCGTGCGTCGCGGCGCGTTGCACCATCGCGGATGGGGGCCTGCGCGATGCCGGGCCCGCGTTCGTGCCTGATCACTGCGAGGACGCCGAGCGCCCTGTGGGTGGGACTTCAGTCCCTATGCTCCTGGCCGCAGAGCATCGGGACTGAAGTCCCTCCTACAAATGGGGAGGGTTATCGGGACTGAAGTCCCTCCCACAAGGGATCAGAGCGCTTCGAAAATGCCCGCCGCGCCCATGCCGGTGCCTATGCACATGGTGACCATGCCGTACTTGAGCTTGCGCCGGCGCAGGCCATGCACGATGGTCGCAGCGCGGATCGCGCCGGTGGCTCCCAGGGGATGGCCGAGGGCAATGGCTCCGCCCAGCGGATTCACCTTGGACGGATCCAGGCCGCAGGTGCGGATGACCGCCAAGGCTTGCGCGGCGAAGGCTTCGTTGAGCTCGATCCAGTCCATCTGGTCTTGGCTGAGCCCAGCCTGCGCTAGCACCTTGGGAATGGCCGCGATCGGGCCGATGCCCATCACTTCGGGCCGCACGCCGGCCACCGAGAAGCCCACGAAGCGCGCCAGCGGCGTAAGCCCGTAGTCCTTGATGGCTTTTTCAGAGGCCAGCAGCACCGCGCCGGCGCCGTCGGACATCTGCGAGGAATTGCCGGCAGTCACGCTGCCGCCGTTGCGGAATACCGCACGCAGCTTGGCCAGTCCGTCCAGGCTGGTGTCGGCGCGCGGGCCCTCGTCGGTGTCGGCCAGCAGTTCGCGCAGCTTCACGGTATTGCCGCCCACCACCGGCTGGCGCGAGATCACCTGGTAGGGCGAGATCTCCTGGCGGAACTCGCCGCTGGCGATGGCCGCCATGGCCTTCTGGTGCGAGGCGTAGGCGAACGCGTCCTGGTCCTCGCGCGACACCTTCCACTCTTCGGCCACTTTCTCGGCGGTGATGCCCATGCCGTAGGCGATGGCGATGTTCTCGTCCTTGGCGAACACCTGCGGGCTCATGGCCACCTTGTTGCCCATCATCGGCACCATGGACATGGACTCAGTGCCACCGGCCAGCATCAGCTCGGCTTCGCCCAAGCGGATGCGGTCAGCCGCCAGCGCCACGGCCTGCAGGCCCGAGGAGCAGAAGCGGTTGATGGTCTGCGCGGCAATCACGTTGGGCAGCCCGGCCAGCAGCAGGCCGATGCGCGCCACGTTCATGCCTTGCTCGCCCTCGGGCATGGCGCAGCCGATGATGGCGTCGTCGATGCGGCTGGGGTCGATGCCCGGGGCCTGGGCCACCACTGCGCGCAGCACGTGGGCCAGCATGTCGTCGGGCCGGGTATTGCGGAACATGCCGCGCGGGGCCTTGCCCACCGCAGTGCGGGTGGCGGCGACGATGTAAGCGTCTTGTATTTGCTTGGTCATGGGGTCAGTTCCTGAGCGGCTTGCCGGTCTTGAGGGTGTGCAGGATGCGTTCCTGCGTCTTGGGCATCTGCGCCAGCGCGACGAAATGCTCGCGCTCCAGCCTCAGCAGCCATTCCTCGTCAACCAAGGCACCACGGTCGACGTCGCCGCCGCACAGCACGGTGGCGATGCGGGTGGACACTTCATAGTCGTGCTCGGAGATGAAGCGGCCCTCGAGCATGTTCTGCAGCATCATCTTGAAGGTGGCGATGCCGACGTCGCCGGCCACCTGCACCTGGCGGGCGGGCAGGGCCGGGCGGTAGCCCGACTCGGCCATTGCACGCGCCTGCTGCTTCGCCACGTAAAGCAGCTCGTACTGGTTGAACACCACCACGTCGTCCTCGCGGACCAGCTTGAGCTCCTTGGCCTCCAGCGCCGACGCCGACACCTTGCCCATCGCCACCGCCTCGAAGTAGGGCTTGAGCGCGGCGAAGACATCGCCGCCCGGGCCCGCGGCTGCCGAAGCGCGCACCGCGATTTCCTTGAGGCCACCGCCGGCCGGAAGCAGGCCCACGCCGGCTTCGACCAGGCCGATATAGCTTTCCAGGCCCAGCACGGTGCGGGCCGAATGCATCTGGAACTCGCAGCCGCCGCCCAGTGCCAGGCCGCGCACGGCGGCGACCACCGGCACCAGCGCGTACTTGATGCGCTGGCTGGTCGCCTGGAAGGTCTTCACCATCGCCTCGAACTCGGCCACCTTGCCGGCCTGCAGCGAGGCCATGGCGCCCGAGAGGTCGGCGCCCGCCGAAAACGGCTCCTTTGCCTGCCACAGCACCAGGCCCTGGAAGTCACGCTCGGCGCGGTCCACCGCCTCGAGGATGCCGGCCAACACGCCGTCGGAGACGGTGTTCATCTTGGTTTTGAACCCGAGTACGGCGATGCCGTCGCCGTCGTGCCACATGCGGACCGCGTCGGTCTCGAACACCGTCTGGCCAGGATCCGCACGCTCACCCAGCACCGGGTCCGGGAAGCGCTGCCGCTGGTAAACGGCCAGGGTGGAGCGCGGCAGCTTGCCGTTGCGGGACGGGGCAAAGCTGCCCTCGGCCGAGTGCACGCCTTCGCGGCCGTCGAACACCCAGTCAGGCAGCGGCGCCGAGGACATGGCCTTGCCGTCCACGATGTCCTGGGCGATCCATTCGGCCACCTGCTTCCAGCCGGCCGACTGCCAGGACTCGAACGGGCCCAGGGCCCAGCCGTAGCCCCAGCGGATGGCCAGGTCCACGTCGCGCGCGGTCTCGGCGATGGACGCCAGGTGGAAGGCGCTGTAGTGGAACAGGTCGCGGAACATCGCCCACAGGAACTGCGCCTGCGGATGCGAGCTGGCGCGCAGCTGGGCAAATTTTTGCGCCGGATCCCTGTTTTTCAGGATGGCAATCACCTCTGCAGCGGCCTCCCCCGTGGCCGGACGGTAGTCCTGCGCCTTGAGGTCCAGCACTACGATGTCCTTGCCCCTCTTCATGAAGATGCCGGCACCGGTCTTCTGGCCCAGCGCGCCTTTTTCAATCAAAGCCTTCAGCCAGACCGGGGCCACGAAGTACTTGTGCCAGGGATCCTCGGGCAGGGTGTCGGCCATGGTCTTGATCACGTGCGCCATGGTGTCCAGGCCCACCACGTCCGAGGTGCGGTAGGTGGCGGACTTGGGCCGGCCCAGCAGCGGGCCAGTGAGGGCGTCCACTTCGTCGAAGCCCAGGCCGAACTGGGCGGTGTGGTGCAGGGTGCTCAGGATCGAGAACACACCGATCCGGTTGCCGATGAAATTGGGGGTGTCCTTGGCGTAGACCACGCCCTTGCCCAGTGTAGTGACCAGGAATGTTTCCAGCCCTTCAAGCACTTGCGGGCTTGTTTTAATGCAAGGTATCAACTCTGCGAGGTGCATGTACCGGGGCGGGTTGAAGAAATGTACGCCGCAGAAGCGCGCCTGCAGCGACTCCGGCAGCACCTCGGCCAGGCCATTCATGCTCAGGCCCGAAGTGTTCGAGGCCAGGATGGCGTGCGGCGCCACGTAGGCCTCGATCCGGTCGTACAGCGCCTTCTTCCAGTCCATCCGCTCGGCGATGGCCTCGATGATCAGGTCGCAGTCCTTGAGCAGGTCCAGGTGTTGGTCGTAGTTGGCCGCGGTGATGGCGGCAGCCTTGGCCTTGCTGGCGAAGGGGGCCGGGGAGAGCTTGCCCAAGTTGGCGATGGCCTTGTCGACGATACCGTTGGGCGGGCCTTCCTTGGCGGGAAGGTCGAACAGGACGGTGTCGACGTTGGCGTTGACGAGATGCGCGGCGATCTGCGCGCCCATCACGCCGGCGCCGAGCACGGCCACCTTGCGAATGCGAAGTTGCGGCATGGGGTGACTCCGAGGGGGAGGGTAGGGAGGGGTATCAGTTGGCCCGAAGGCCGGCGGCGGCGAAACGAATCAGGGCCTGGGCGGCCTTCTCGCAGTGGGCTTTCTCAGAGACGCCGGCGGGGCGCTTGATCAGCCCGAAATCGGCCATCGCGTAGGTGAGCGCGCCGGCGGTGAAATCGAGCCGCCAGTAAAGATCTTCCTTGGCCAGCGCCGGCAGGGCGGCACCGATGGCCTTGGCGAACTCGCGCAGCACGTGGCCGTAGTTGTCGGATAGGAATTTGCGCAGGCGATCGTTCTTTTCGGCAAACGCACGGGCCAGCACCCGCACGAAGGCCGAGCCACCGTGGCGGTCGATGGTGAGGGCCAGCGGCGGTTCGATGAAGGCGGCCAGGATGGCCTCGAGATCGCCGGGCTGGGCGTCTTGGGCCACGCGCAGCTGTGCCAGCCGGCGTTCACTCATCTCGTCCATGCGGCGCCGGAAGACCTCGTTGACCAGGTTTTCCTTGCTGCCAAAATGGTAGTTGACGGCGGCGATGTTGACGTCGGCGCGGCTGGTGACCTGGCGCAGCGACGTGCCGGCGAAGCCGTGCAGGGCGAACAGTTCCTCAGCGGCGCCGAGGATGCGTTCCTTGGTGTTGAAGTGGGTGGTGGTCATGGCCTGCCAGCGCTCGATTGAAACACTTGTTGGCAAGTCTAACCGGCTTGGCGTGACAGTCAAATGACCGATTCAAACAGGGCATGGGTCCCGCACCCGAAGGATTCACCGAAATGACCGGTGGCCACACCTGCGGGAAAAAGCAGCGATTGGAGCTAAACCCCCGATTGAATGGAGAATTGTGCTAAATTCACGCGCTTACTTAACCCTTAGAACCCACGGAGTAACACCATGGCGCTGGAGCGCACCATTTCCATCATCAAGCCCGACGCGGTTGCCAAGAACGTCATCGGCGAAATCTATTCCCGCTTCGAGAAAGCCGGCCTGAAGGTCGTCGCCTCGAAGATGAAGCACCTGTCGCGCAAGGAGGCCGAAGGCTTTTACGCCGTGCACCGCGAGCGTCCGTTCTTCAACGCGCTGGTGGACTTCATGATCTCCGGCCCGGTGATGATCCAGGTGCTCGAAGGCGAGAACGCCATGCAGGTGAACCGCGACCTGATGGGTGCCACCAACCCCAAGGACGCGGCCGCTGGAACCATCCGCGCCGATTTCGCCCAGTCCATCGACGCCAATGCCGTGCACGGCTCGGACAGCCTGGAGAACGCTGCCGTTGAAACCGCGTACTTCTTCGCCGCCACCGAACTTTGCCCGCGCTGAGCGTTTGACCCCGTGATCGAGTCCGCCGAAAAGCTCAACCTCTTCGACCTCGATCGCGAGGGCATGGAGCGCTTCTTTGCCGAAACCCTCGGCGAGAAGCGCTTCCGCGCCCATCAGTTGATGAAGTGGATGTACCACCAGCACGTCACCGATTTTGCGCAGATGACCGACGTGGGCAAGGCGCTGCGCGCCAAGCTTGAGGAGCACTGCGAGATCCGGCCGCCGGCTGTGGTGTTCGACAAGGGCTCCATCGACGGCACCCATAAATGGCTGCTGGGCATGGACCCGCGCAATGCCATCGAGGCGGTGTTCATCCCCGACAAAGGCCGCGGCACGCTGTGCGTGTCCAGCCAGGTGGGCTGCGGGCTGAATTGCCAGTTCTGCTCCACCGCCACGCAGGGCTTCAACCGCAATTTGTCCACCGCCGAGATCATTGGCCAGGTGTGGACCGCGTCCAAGCACTTGGGCAACCGCACCCACCACCAGCGCAAGCTCACCAACGTGGTGATGATGGGCATGGGCGAGCCGCTGCTGAACTTCGACAACGTGGTCAAGGCCATGAGCCTGATGCGCGATGACTACGGCTTCGGCTTGGCCAACAAGCGCGTCACGCTGTCCACCGCCGGCGTAGTGCCGATGATAGACAAGCTTTCGGAAGTCAGCGATGTCTCGCTGGCGGTATCGCTGCACGCGCCCGATGACGACCTGCGCACCCAGCTGGTGCCCTTGAACAAAAAGTACCCGATCGCCGAGTTGCTGGACGCCTGCGTGCGCTATGCGCTGCGCAAGCCGCGCACCTCCATCACCTTCGAGTACACCATGATGAAGGGCGTCAACGACCAGCCTGAACAGGCCCGCGCGCTGGCCCGGCTGATGCGCAAGTTCGATGCACAGGTGCAGCGCGAGGATGCCGCCAAGGTGAACCTGATCCCGTTCAACCCGTTCACGGGCACGCGCTTCGAGCGCTCCGAAGAGCAGGACATCCGGGCGTTCCAGAAAATATTGCTCGACCAGAAAGTACTCACCATGGTCCGCCGCACCCGCGGCGACGACATCGACGCCGCTTGCGGCCAACTCAAGGGGCAAGTGATGGATCGCACGCGCCGGCAGTCGGAATTCAAGGTCAAGCTGGAGCGTTTGGGAGTCTCGGATGCAGCCTGACCTGCTGCGCGCCATCGCGGTTTCGCTGCTGCTGGCGGCACTGGCCGGCTGCGCCGGTACCGGCACCCAGGCCCCGGGCGAGGACAGCGCCGCCAACTCACTGGCCGAGATGTCCAGCAAGGGCCAGGCCAACCTGAGCCTCGCCCAGAACTACCTGGCCAACAACCAGATTGAACTGGCGTTGGACCGCGCCAACCGCGCCCTGCGCTCAGACCCCACCTCGTCGGACGTGCAGATCGTGCTGGGCATGGTCCGCGAAAAAATGGGCGACCTTGATCGCGCCGGCGCCAGCTACGAGCGTGCCGCCAAGCTCAGCCCCGAATCGGGCCACGTGCTGAACGTGTATGGCGTCTGGCTCTGCAAGCACGGCGCGCCGGCCGAAGCCGACGCGGTGTTCGCGCGTGCGCTGGACGACCCGTTTTACAAAGCCCGCGAGCAGGCGCTGTTCAATGCCGGCAAGTGTGCGCTGCAGGCCGGTGACTTCGACAAAGCCGCCGCGTATGGCCGCCTGGGCCTGCAGAGCGCCGCCGAAAACCCGGCCCTGCTGACCCTGATGGCCGAGGTGCAGTTCATGCGGCGCGATTACTTCAGTGCGCGGGCCTTCGTGCAGCGTCGCGAAGCCCTGGGCAAGGTCAGCCCGGAGATACTGAGCCTGGCGGCCCGCATCGAGCTTGCCGCTGGCGACTCCGCGGCGTCACAGCGTTACCAGACCCGCTTGCGGGACGAATTCCCTGAATACTCGCCACCCGCTCCGGAGGCGTCGCGCCAGCCATGAATACCGAGATCAAGCAGGAAGTCCTGTTCCAAGACCCCATCGGCATCCGTCTGCGGCAGGGACGGGAGGCAGCGGGCTTGACCGTGGAGCAGGTGGGCCAACAGCTCAAGCTGCCGGTAGCCATCGTGAAGGCGATGGAAATCGACGATTGGGCCAGGCTGGGCGCGCCGGTGTACGTGCGCAGCTACCTGGGCAGCTACCTGCGCCTGGTAGGTCTGCCGCCTGCGCTGTGCGAGCAGGCGGCGCAGTCCAAGGCCACGCCGTCGCTGGTGGCCATGGGAACGCAGTCTGGCGTGCGCCGCACGCTGAACCATTCGCTGCGCAACCTGGTGTATCTGGTCATGACCGCCGTGCTGGTTATCCCGGTGGTGCTGGTGGCGCGCTATTACCAGGCGGGCTCCAAGCCAGAGCTGCTTGCCCTGGACACCCGTCCGGCGCCGGTTGAGACGCCGGTTGATTCCGTTGCCTTGCCCGCCACGGTTCCCGCGCCAGTGCCAGCTCCGGCTCTCGATACGGCAACCCTGCCCGCGGCCAGCGGTGAAGACCTGCAGGCAGCGCCAGCCACCGCCAGCCCCGCCGGCCCGGCGCCGGTGATGGCTTCCATGGCGCCGTTCCAGCAGGCCGCCGCAGGCCCGCAGGAGCTGCTGCTCAAGTTCACCGGCGAAAGCTGGGTGGACGTGGTGGATGCGCAGGGCGCGCGCCTTGAGCGCGGGCTGGTCAGTGCCGGCATGGAGCGTCGTTATGCTCCGGGACAGGTAGCAAGAATTACCCTCGGCAGGGCCGATGCGGTTGACGTGAGTTTTGCCGGCAAGGCGGTTGACACCACGCCTTACCGCGCCGCGAACGTTGCCCGCTTTACGGTATCCTCCAGCGGCGAACCCGCCCCCGCGGGCAACTAGCCGCGGCGCGCCCGCCGTCGCTGTCCCCATCACCCCGCCTGCGCCCGGTGCGCCGGCTCCAAGAAGCCATCCATGGACCACACTGACGAATACGAACAGGGCGAACGCGTTCGCGCCTGGCTGCGGAACAACGGATCATCGCTGATCGGCGGCATCGCCCTCGGCCTGGCCGCCCTGGCCGGCTGGCAGTGGTGGCAGGGCCAGCAGGTGCAGAAGACGGTGGAAGCGGCCAGCGAGTTCCGCGCCTTCACCCAGGCCATCGAGGCCAAGGACGATGCCAAGGCGCAGGCCCACGCCACCGCGCTGCAGCGCGACTACGCCAAGTCGCCGTATCCGGCGCTGGCAGCACTGCGCCAGGCCCAGCGCCTGCACCTGCAGGCCAAGGACGACGAAGCGGTAAAGGCCCTGGATGCCGCCAGCCAGGATCCCAACGCCGAGCCCGCGCTGGCCGAACTTGCGCAGCTGCGCGCAGCTCGGCTGCTGGTGGGCATGGGCAAGGGTGAAGATGCGCTCAAGCGTTTGGATAAATTCCCCGCCAGCGCTTTCCCAGCCGTAGGCGCTGAAATCCGCGGTGACGCCGAGATGGCCCTGGGCCGACGCGACGCCGCGCGCGCGGCCTATGCCCAGGCCCTGGCTTCGCTGGATATCGGCGCGCCCACTCGGCCGATGGTGGAAATGAAACTTACCGATGCGGGCGGCTCGCCGTCCGCACAGCCGGAGATTTGACGCCCATGCTGCTTCGTACTCTATTCATCGCCGCGCTGCTGGCGTCTACGGCGGGCTGCAGCACCCTCAAGGGTTGGTTTGGCGACGACAAGCAAAAAGCCATCGCGCCCGCACCGCTTACCGACATCGAAAATCCCATCGCGGTGAAATCCGCCTGGAGCCTGAACCTGGGCGACAGCCAGGAGGAGTTGGGCTTGCGCCAGAGCCCGGCCATGGAAGGTGACCGTCTGTTCGTGGCCAACGACGAAGGCCATGTGCTGGCGATCGATGCCAACACCGGCAAGACGATCTGGGATTCCGAAGCGGTGAAGACCGGCAAGCAGGGCAGCCGGATATTCTTCTGGCGCCGCACCGCTACGGAAGCCGGACTGACCGGCGGTCCGGGCGTGGGTGGCGGTCTAGTGGTTATCGGCGGCCGCAATGGCGAAGTCATCGCCTTTGACGCCGACGCCGGCACCGTGCGCTGGAAAGTGGCCGTCACCTCCGAAGTGATCAGCGCGCCGCTGGTCTACAGCGGCCTGGTGGTGGTGCGCAGCAATGACGGCCGCACCTTCGGCCTCGACGCTGCCGACGGCAGCCGCAAGTGGGTGTTCGATCGCGGCCTGCCCAGCCTGAGCGTGCGCGGCAACGGCGCCCCGGTGGCCGGCGGCGAGCTGGTTTACTTGGGCTATGACGACGGCACCGTGATCGCGCTGCGGCTTAGCGACGGCCTGCGCGCCTGGGAGCAGTTGATCGCCGAGCCCGATGGCCGCAACGAACTCGAGCGCCTGGCCGACGTGGACGGTGAGCTGCAGGTGGGTCTGTCCGAACTCTATGCCACCAGCTTCCGCGGCCAGACCATGGCGATTTCCATCGCCAACGGCCGCCCGCTGTGGAACCGCGACGTGGGTAGCTATGGCGGGCTGGCAATGACGGCCGACAAGCTACTCGTAGCCGACCAGGCCGGCACCGTCTGGGCGCTGGACCGCACCAACGGCAACGCGCTGTGGAAGCAGGACGCGCTTGCGCGCCGCTGGCTCACCACGCCCGCGGTGCACGGCAACTTCGCCGTCGTGGGTGACGTGGAGGGCTACTTGCATTGGATTCGCCTGGATGACGGCCAGATCGTCGGCCGCGAACGCATCGAGTCCTCGGTAATTCGCGCTACGCCGCAAGTATCGGTGAGCGGCATGCTGGTTGCGCTGACCGCCGAAGGCAAACTGGCCGCCTTCCCGCAGCCGCAGTAAACCGTTTTATTGGAGAGTTCCTAGTGTTGCCTTTGGTCGCTCTGGTTGGCCGGCCGAATGTCGGCAAGTCCACCATCTTCAACGCGCTGACCCGCAGCCGCGATGCCCTGGTGCATGACGAGCCGGGCGTGACCCGCGATCGCCATTACGGCATCTGCCGCCGCGAGGAAGACCGCCCGTTCGCCCTGTGCGACACCGGCGGTCTGTCTGGCAATGAGGAAGGCCTGGCCGGCGCCACCGCGCGCCAGGCCCGCGCCGCGGTGGAAGAGGCCGACCTGGTGCTGTTCGTCGTGGATGGCCGCGAGGGTCCGTCGGCGCTGGACGAGAGCATCCTGGCTTGGCTGCGCAAGAGCGGCCGGCGCTTCTTCCTGGTGGTCAACAAGACCGATGGCCTGGACGAAGAGGCGGTGGTGTCCGAGTTCGCACACTTCGGCGTCGAGCGCACCATTCCCATTGCCGCCGCGCACCAGCGCGGCATTCCGGACCTGCTGGAGCAGGTGATCCCGGAACTGCCGCTGGACACCGACACCGATGTGCTGGCCGACGATCCCGGCCGCGTCCGCGTCGCGTTCATCGGCCGCCCCAACGTGGGCAAATCCACCCTGGTCAACCGCCTGCTGGGCGAGGAGCGAATGATTGCCTCAGACGTGCCCGGCACCACCCGCGACTCGATCGCGGTGGACATGGAGCGCGATGGCCGTCCCTATCGCTTGATTGACACGGCCGGCCTGCGCCGTCGCGGCAAGGTCGAAGAGGCGGTGGAAAAGTTCAGCGTGTTCAAGACCCTGCAGGCCATCCAGACGTGCCAGGTGGCGGTGGTGCTGCTTGACGCCGGCGAAGGCGTGACCGAGCAGGACGCCACGGTGCTGGGCCACGTGCTGGAGTCGGGCCGTGCGCTGGTGATCGCGGTGAACAAGTGGGACGGCCAGGACAAGTACACGCGCGAACAAGCCGTGTCGATGCTGGAGCGCAAGCTTTCGTTCTGCGAATGGGCCGAGCGCATCACTATTTCGGCCAAGCACGGCACCGGCATGCGCGAGCTGTTCCGCGCCATCCACCGCGCGCACGCTTCCGCCACCCGCGAATTCAGCACCTCGGAGACCACCAAGGCGCTGGAAGTAGCGTACGAGAGCTTCCCGCCGCCGGTGGTGCGTGGGCATGCAGCCAAGATGAAGTTCGCGCATCCGGGCGGCGCCAATCCGCCCACCTTCATCGTGCACGGCAACCGGCTCAAGTCGCTCAGCGACAGCTACCGTCGCTATCTCGAGAACTTCTTCCGCAAGCGCTTCAAGCTGGTGGGCACGCCCATCAAGTTCGTGTTCAAGGAAGGCGAGAACCCGTACGAGGGCAAGAAGAACGTGCTCACTGATCGCCAGGTGAAGGCCAAGCGCCGCCTGATGAAGCACGTCAAGGGCAAGTGATACCGCGCACCGCGATCACGCTGGGCATCCTGGCCGGCGGACGCGGCCAGCGCATGGGCGGCTGCGACAAAGCTTGGGCGCTGCACTACGGCAAGCCGCTGCTGCAGCACACGCTGTCGGCATTTCCCGGTGGCTATGCCGAACGCCTGGTCAGCGCGCGCACGCCCGATCTGCGCTTCGAGCGGATGCAACTGCGGCCGGTGTTCGACCTGCGCCCGGATTTCGCCGGACCGTTGGCGGGCTTGGAAGCGCTGGCGGCTGCCTGCACGTCCACCTGGCTGCTGACCGTGCCCGTGGATTTGTTCCGTCTGCCCGATGGCCTCGCGGAAGCCATGCGCGGCGCGGTGTCGCGCGACGGCGTGGTGGTGCGTGATGCCAGCGGCCTGCAGCCGCTGCTGGGCCTGTGGCGAACCCAGGCGCTGCGCGAGGCCGTGCAGGCGCTGCTGGATGCCGATGAGTCGGCGGCGCACCGGCTCAGTTCGCAGCTGGACCTGGCGCGGCTGGATGTTTCGCCGCGGCTGTTTGCCAACCTCAATACCCCTGACGACCTGCAGGAGGCCGGCAGCCCATGAACCCGGACGTGCCGACCCGCATCTCCTTCGCCCAGGCCCAGGCGCTGATTGCCCAGGTGGGCTCGGCAGCACGGCTGTCCGTTGAACGCGCGTCGCTGTCGCGCGCCCGGGGCGCCGTGCTGGCGGCGGATGTCGTGGCTGCCTCGCCGCTGCCGGGCTTCGACAATTCCGCCATGGACGGCTACGCACTGCGCGCCGATGAGGCCAACGCGGCGGGGCAGGGCGGCCTGGTGCTGGCAGGCGAGCAGTTCGCCGGACCCAGCGTCGGCTTGGCGCTTCGGGCAGGGGAGTGCAGCCGCATCACCACGGGCGCGCCGCTGCCGAGTGGTGCCGACACCATTTTGATCAAGGAAGACGCGCAGCTGCGCGACGGCCGCGTCCATTTCGCGGCGCCGCTGCGCAAGGGCGCACACGTGCGCTGGACCGGCGAGGATGTTGCCGTCGGTGACACCGTGTTGCGCGCGGGGCAGGTGCTCACGCCCGCCCGCCTCAGCTTGGCCGCGGCGCTGGGCTTACCCGAGCTCGAGACCGTCCGCCGGCCCACCGTGGCGGTGTTCACCAGCGGTGACGAGCTGCGTCCGCCGGGCCAGTCTTTGGCGCCGGGTGAAATCCACGACAGCAACCGCGTGCTGCTGCAGACCCTGCTGATGGCCGAAGGCCTCGAGCCCGTGGCTTGGCCGGTGCTGCCGGATGATCCTCAGCGCATGGCTGCCGCGCTGCACGATGCGGCGTTTTCTTTTGACGTGGTGATTACCTGCGGTGGCGTTTCCGCCGGCGAGAAGGACTATTTGCCGGCGCTGCTGCACGAGCACGGCCAGGTGCACTTCTGGAAGGTACAGATGAAGCCCGGCATGCCGGTGCTGTTCGGCCGTCTGGACGGGGCGCTGCTGCTCGGGCTGCCGGGCAACCCGGTATCGGTGCTGGCGACGTTCCTGACTCTGGGGCGCGGCCTGCTCGATGCCCTCCAGGGGCGCAGCGAACCGCGGGCGGCATGGAGCGCGGCGCTATCGGCACCCATTTCTAAAACGCATGCGCGGTTGGAATTCATGCGTGGAAACTTGAGCTGCGACAACGACGGGCGGCTTCGGGTTGCGCCCAATCCGGCGGTGGCCTCGCATCGATTGCGCGCCGCGGCGGATGCCAATGCGCTGATCGTGCTGCCGGAAGGGGCAGGGGAGTACGCGCTCGGTCAGCCGGTCGGGGTGCTGCCCTACGCCGGCGCTGGCGGCTAGACTTCAGCGATGCGCGAAATCGAAGAACTGACGCCAAGCCAAGCGCTGGCACGCCAGTCTGGCGGCGCGGTGATGATAGATGTGCGTGAGCCTGGCGAACACGCGCTGGGCCTGCCGGCCGCCGCGTTGGCGGTGCCGCGCGCCGAACTCGAGCAGCACCCGCAGCGCTGGGTACCCGACCCGCAGACGCCACTGCTGCTGATTTGCGGCAGTGGCCGGCGCTCGCTGCTGGCCGCGCAGGCGCTGTTGGCGCAGGGATACACCCGGTTGGCCTCGGTGACTGGCGGCTTTGAGCGCTGGCGCGCCGAGGGCCTGCCCGAACGTGCGGGTGCTAGTGAGGACGCGGATTTCCTGGAGCGCTATTCGCGCCATCTGCGGCTCCCACAGGTGGGCTTGGAAGGCCAGCAGCGCCTGGCCAAGGCGCGCGTGCTGGTGGTGGGCGCGGGGGGCTTGGGCTCCCCAGCGGCGTTTTACCTGGCCGCCGCCGGCGTGGGCACGCTGGTGCTGGTGGATGACGACGTGGTGGATCGCAGCAACCTGCAGCGGCAGATCCTGCACACCGAAGCGCGCATTGGCGTAGAAAAAGTGGAGTCGGCGAAATTGGCGCTGCAGGCGCTGAATCCACGCACCACAGTGGACGCCGTGCAGGAACGGGTGAGCGCCATCAACGTGGATACCTTGGTGGGTTCCGCGGATGTGGTGCTTGATGGTGCCGACAACTTTCCCACGCGCTACCTGCTGTCGGATGCCTGCGTGCGCCTTGCCAAGCCGCTGGTTTATGGCGCCGTGCACCGTTTCGAGGGCCAGGTGAGCGTGTTCGATGCCGGCCGCCAGCGCGGCGTACTGCCGTGTTACCGCTGCCTGTTTCCTGAGCCGCCGGCGCCGGAAGACGCGCCAAATTGCGCGGAGGCCGGCGTGCTGGGCGTGCTGCCCGGCGTGATCGGCCTGCTGCAGGCCACCGAGGTCCTCAAACTATTGCTGGGACTCGGCGACAGCCTCGCCGGACGCTTGCTGCAGTTCGATGCCTTGGCCATGCGTTTTCGCGAAACTCGGCTTGCGCCCGACCCGGATTGCCCGGTGTGTGCGCCTAACTCAGACGCTACCAGACCAAGTCATCGGGCACCTTGAACTGCGCATAGTAGGCATCGTCCTCGGCGTTTTCCGCGAGCGGTTCGGTGCCTGCGGCCTGGCCGTGGTCGAGCACGATCAGGCTGGCGTCGCGTTCGCGCACCTTGTCGCCCGCGGCCCGCGGCAGCAGCTCGTAGCGGTCCCCCAGGCGTGCGATCACCAGCGCGCCGGCGGATAGTTTCTTGCGCAGTTCCTCGTTCACCAGCAGGCTGCGGATGGCGCCGTCAGCGCTGAACCGGTACTCGCTTTCGCCCGAGCGCGGCACCTTTTTGTCCTGGATAATCTGCCGGGCCTGCGCGCCCAACTCCTTGAGGTGCGCCTGCGCCTTGCGCTCGGCGGCCAAGGCGCGGTCCTTGCTCGCCTTGTCTTCGCGTGCCCGTTCGGCGTCGCGTTGCACCTCGCTGGCGTCGGCAGGTCCCTTGCCGTGCCGGGCCTTGATCTGCTCGCGCGCAACCTCGGCCACCTTGGACTTTTTCACCAGGCCGGCCTTGAGCAGCTGTTCCTGCAGGGGATTGCCCTTTGCCATGTCAGGATGTCTTCTTGGGGAGTTACGGCACATCATAGCGGCCGTCCCCACTGCCTGCCTTCGGCCCGTCCCGCTGATGCCCGCCCTGAAATATCTCGCCGGTTACCCCGAAGCCCTGCAGGCGCGCGTTCGCGACCTCATCGCGCAAGACCGCCTGGGCGCGATGCTGGCTGAAAAATACCGGGAGCCTCACAGCGTGCGCAGCGAAAGCCAGCTGTACGAGTACGTGCAGACGCTCAAGGACCGCCACCTGCGCAAATCAGTGCCGCTCGCGAAAGTGAGCTACGACAGCAAGCTGCAGGTAATGAAGCACGCCCTGGGCACGCACACCGCCATTTCACGCGTGCAGGGCAACAAGCTCAAGGCCAGCCGCGAGATCCGTATCGCGGCCGTGTTCCGCGAGGCGCCGGCCGAGTTCCTGAAGATGATCGTGGTGCACGAACTCGCGCACTTGAAGGAAGGCGAGCACGACAAAGCTTTTTACAAGCTGTGCACGCACATGGCACCGGACTACCACCAACTGGAGTTCGACCTGCGGCTGTATCTGACGCAGGTCGAACTTGGCGCGAGCGAAGCCGGCGGCGTCGATTGAGGGGTTCGCGGCCTCGACGCCGGGGAGCGCGGATTTAGAACGAGAACGAGACGCCTGCACCTGGGCCCTGTTGAATTAGGTCATAGCGCTGGAAGTTCATCCCGCTGCCGCTCTGGTAGTCATAGCCAAGCGCCCGATACCCGACGAACCAGCTGAAGCGCTCGCTCACTTCCCTGCGGGCCACGACCCAAGCCTGCCAGGTGAAGTCGGAATTGATCCCGAAGCCGCCGACGTCGCCGCGCAGGTTCAGCGACCATTTGTCGCTCAGCGGCACGGTGTGCTGGATGCCGATCAGCGGGTCTACCCAACTGGCGTTGCGGCTGGCCGTCAGGGACTGCTGCAGCACGCTCACGCGCAGATCGGTGCTCAGGTCGAAGTAGGCGAGTGAGCCGAGGATTTCCGTGTGTTCGCCAATGCGCTTGCCGGCAGTGACCATGAAGGTGAATTGTTCCATGCCCAGACGGGCACCGGCGCGGTTGCCGGAGCTGCTGGCGCGCCAGCCCAGGTCCATGTAAGTGGCGTCGGCGCTAAAAGACCAGTCGCCGTTCTCGACCCGGTACGCGGCCATGCCGCCCATGCGCAGCGCGTCCAGAAGCTCGGAAATGCTGATGCTGATGGGTACGCTGAGGTTGCCCAGCTGGGTGTCGCCGTTGATACGTGCAGCCATGCCGTAAAGATGGAATGTTTGCTGCCACTGTTCGCTGGTGGTCTTGTCGGGCACTGAGTACTGGGCGTTGGCGTCAGGGGCAAACAGCGCCATGGCGAGGAGCGCGGCGGCGGATAAGGCGGTTTTCATGCCGTGGATATCCGGGTAGTGGCGAGAAGGGGTGTTCAACAAGTTTGAGGGTGCCCAGTGGCGCAATTACTGTCAATTTTTGACTGGTGCGGGCTAGCTGCAGTGGCCTCTAGATATGCGCATAATGTATATTATGTCCATAAGCGGAGAATAAAAAACCCGCGGTCTGCACCGCGGGGTTTTCTGTGGACTGGCGATTACCGGCCTCAGTTGAGCGGCATGGTGCCCGGCGGGAAGCCTTCGAACATGCCGCGGACGCCCGCTTCGACCGCAGCGCTGGTGCGCTCGGGGGTGCTGGGGACCGTCTGCTGCGCGGTACCGCGCCAGATGCCCTGCTGGTTGGAGGCCGAGAAAATGTCCACCACCAGCGTGCCTACATCGAACGTGCGCACGGTGGTCTGGCGCGTGCCGAAGCTGCTGTGATGGCCGCGCCACGGGCCGCTGCGGCCCCAGCCCGAATACATCGGAGCGCTGTAGAACGTATCGACGGTCTGCTGCTGACGGATCACTGCGCCGGCCGCCACGATGGCATCACCGCCGGACTCCACGCGCTGCCAACCGCGGGCCTCGAGTTGCGAATCCACCGCAGCCATCACCCGGCCCGCCACCAGCGGCGACATGCCCTGCGGCTGCGCCAGCCAGCGGTAGGTCTTGATGGCGTTGAAATCGGCCTGCGGGTTGAAATCGGTATTCACTCGCGGGCTGCTGGCGCAGGCGGCGAGCAACATCAGAAAAAGTGGCAGCAACAGGCGCTTCATGGCAATTACTCCTTGGGATAGGGTTGGCGAATGATGGCGGGGAAAGGTGCTGCAGGCAAGGCTGCACTCGGCTCTGTGCGCCCAACCCGCCACGCAAGCAAGCCACCGTACCCAACTGCGAGCGCGATCATCGCGAGCCAGTCGCCAGCAACGTGTGAAGGCTGTGCGCCCATCTGGTTCAGCCTGACGAAGCCATCGATGGCGTGGGTGCTGGGCAGCAGCTGCGCCAGCGCCCGCAGCGGCCAGGCCATGGCTTCCACCGGCCAGGAAAACCCCGACAGGAAAATTGCTGGTATCGAAGTCAGCAGCAGCGCCTGCATGGTGAACTCCGGCGAGCGGAACAGGCTGGCAAGCAGCATGCCGAGCAGGCTGACTGCCAGGCTGAAGGGCAGCAGGAACAGCCCCAGCGTCAACGGCGAAGCGTGCTGGGGCAGATGGTAAAGGTTGTAGACCACGCCCAGGAAGAACAGCAGGAAGGCCGCGTGCACGCCGACATAGACCAGTGCGCGCCCCAGCAGCGTCGCCGCCCTGCCCTCACCTGCGGGCACCGGCGCCGGTCGGCCCAATAAACCCAGTCCAATCAGCAGCGTTTGCTGCAGGATCAGCATCAGCACCGCCGGAACCACGTAGTTGGCGTAGCCGCCAGCCGGATTGAATAGCGGCCGTGCCACCAGTGGCGCCGGATCGCGCTGCGCCATCAACGACGCCGCCGGCGCGCCCTGCAGACTCAGCTTGCCCATCACCACGCCGGCGTTGAGGCTGGCAATGGCCTGGTTCAAACCCTCGGCCGCCTGCGAGTAAACCAGGAAATACGCGGCATTGGCGTAGGCGCCGATGGCCTGAAATTCGCCGCGCAGGGCCCGTCGCTGGAAGCCGGACGGTATTTCGATCAAGGCGTGGGCGCGGCCATCGCGCAGCCAGCGCTCGGCTTCGCGACGATCGGGAAGCATCGCAGCGAGCTCGAGCTGATCGGTGGCGTCGGCCATGCGCACCAGCTGCCTGGACAGGGCGCTGTGGTCGGCATCCACCACTACCAGCCTGAGTTCGCGCACCACCTGGCCCTGGTAGGGCGAGGGATAGAAAAGTGCATAAAAGACCACGCCGCCCAGCATCACCAGCATCGCGCCGGAATTACCGGCCAGCCGCCGCCACTCGCCCACCATGGCGTCCAGCAGTGTCATCACGCCCGGCCCCAGTACTCAGGTTGCGACAGCAGGCTGGCCCAGCGCGGCAACAGCAGGAAAGGCAGCGCCGCAAACGGCAGCAGCGCCAGCAGTGAGGTCAGCGCCGCCGGCGCTGGCGTGGCCATGGACACTTGCTGCAGCTGCAGCTGCAGGTAGTGGCTCAGCGGCAACAGCGCCGACCAGGCCATGACCCACGAGGGGAACGCCACCGCGGGGAACGTCAGTCCGGAAAACGCCAATGCGGGGCTGATCAACAGGCTCGACACGCTGGTGGCCACGCGCAGGTTGGCGGTAACGCCGGCGAGAAAGGCCCCCAGCGCCACGCTGGCCGCCACGAAAAAACTCCAGCCCAGCAGCAGCAGCGCTGCACTGCCGGCGATCTGCACGCCAAGCAGCCACACGCTCAAGAGAATAACGCCGGAGCCGAGCGCGCTGAACCACAGCCAGGGCAGCGCGAGCTTGCCGGCGAGCGCTTTCCACGGCGTCGCGCCGGACGCTTCGAACCAAGAGCCTGCTGTGCTGCGTCGCAGTTCGCCCGCAGTGGCGTCTATGCCCACCACCACTGCGAAAATGTGCAGCAGCGCCGCCATCACCGACAGCCCCAGGAATCGCGCGTAGTCCAGGCTGGGGTTGAACAGCGCATGCAGCTGGGTCGCGATGGGGCTGGCCGCCGCAATTGCCGTGGGTGCACCCTGCCCGGCCAGCACGCGGCGGCCGATGGCTTGGGTGAGCGACAGCGTGCCGGCGGCAATGCGGGCGTCGCGCGCAGCCAGGTTCCCGGCCGTCAGCAGCTGCGTGTTGTAGAAGAACTGGCTCGGCCGCGGCGCGCCGCGCAGCACATCCCGCTGGTAATCGGCGGGAATCGCCAGCAGCGCGTAGACGTCACCGCGAAGCACGCTGTCGCGGCCGTCCGGCAGGTCCCGCGCCTGGTGGACCACCTGCAGCGCCGGCGTCGCGTCGAGGTTGCGGATGAGCTGGCGGGAGAGTGCGCTGTCGTCGGCATCATGCACGCTGATCGGCAGTTCACGCGGCGTCCGCGTCCAGAACAGCGCCAGCATCAGGCCCGCGCTGGCCACGGGCAGGTACAGCATCAGCCAATGGCTGCGCCGATCGCCAAGCACGCGCTGCCATTCCCGCCGCCATACCCTGGCAACGCCGGGTCCGCCCGAGGCGGCGCGGCGCTCGGCGCTCATCTCACGCCTCGTCCGCCAGCGCCGATTGCGCCACGACGGCGGTCATGCCTGGGCGCAGGCCCTCCACGGCCTCCACCGGCCGCGCGCGGATCTCAAACGTGCGCAGGTCGAAGCCTCCCAGGTCGCGGGCCGAACGCCAGGTGGCGAAGTTGCCCACCGGTGCGATGGCGACGATGCGAAGGCGAATCTTCCGGTTGCTAAGCGCAGGGATGGTGGCTTCAAACTCCCGGCCCATGCGCGCACCGGCGAGGCCGTCTTCGCGCAGGTTGAGCACGATCCAGGCATCGGACAAATCCACGATAACCACCACGGGAGCGCCTGCGGCGGCAATTTCGCCCGGCTCCAGCACGCGCGTGCTCACCTCGCCGCCCACCGGTGCGCGGATGTCGCGCTCGTCCAGCGCCGCCTGCACCTCGGCGCGGCCGCCCTGGGCCTGGGCCAACTGGGCGTCGGCGGCGCGGCGGTCTTCGGGCCGGGCGCCTTCCAGCGCCTTGCGGTAGAGCGCATTGGCGGCATTGGCTTGGGCGCGGGTGGCCTTGGACTGCGCGAAGGCCTCGTCGCGCTTCTGGCGCGGCACCACGCCCTGCGCGTTGAGCCGCTGCACCCGGCCAAAGGTGATCTCGGCCAGTTCGGCAGCACGCTCGGCGGCCTGCCACTGCATCTGCGCCGCTTCGATGTCCTGGGACTGGGCGCCTTCCCGGGCTTTGTCGCTGTTGGCCTGGGCAGCCGCAATCACGGCATCGGCCTGGGTAGCGCGAGCCTGGATTTCCGGCGCTGCCAGCCGTGCCAGCACTTGCCCGGCCTGCACGGTATCGCCCTGCTGCACCAGCACCTCGGCCAAACGGCCGGGCACTTTCGCGCCGACGTTGACTTCAGTGGCCTCCACCTGGCCCTGAAGCAGCACTTCGCCCGGCCGCAGCCACCACGCAACCAGACCGATGGTCGCGATGCCTGCCACCACCACCGCGAGTCCGCGGCCGCGTTTATTCGCCTGTTGAGCCACCATCACTTGTCTCCTTGGCCCGCGGGCGCCAGTGCGGCGAGGTCACGGATCCGTTCAAATTCACCGCAGGCCTCGAGCAGCCCGGCATGGGCTACCAAGGCGTCGAAACGCGCCGAATGGATGCCCAAGCGCAGCCGCGACAGTGACAGCTCCGCATCAACGACGTCGAGCGAATTGGCTAGGCCCTCGGAAAAAGCCAACTGCTGGGCGCGCAGGCTTTCCTGCGCCAGCAAACGAGTGGTCTCATACGACTGCAGTTGGTCCCTGGCGTTGGCCAACTGCTGGTATCGCTGCTCCACGAGCAGCGCGATATCCCTTTCGCCGGCCTCCTGCAGGGCATCCACCTGATCTACTTGGGCCTGCGCCGCGTGCAGCTTGTGCCGGCGCTGGAAGCCATCAAAGAGCGGCACCGTGACGCTGACGCCCAAGGCCCATTCGGGCTTCTTGACCACAGAGTCTTCGTCGTAGACGTTTGCCAGCGCAAACAGGCCGACCGCAGGGGCATATTCACCCCTCACGGCACGCACGCCCTGTTCGGCTCGGACGCGCTGGAAACCGGCCTGTCGCAACTGCGGATTGGCGGCCAGTGCGCGCTGCTGCAGGGTCTCCAGGGGTTCGGGCGCGGCGGTCTCGGGAATGGGCGTCGACGGCTGCAGTTCGACCTCGCTGTTTAGGATCGCGGCCAGCGCCGAACGCGCCAATGCGGCTTTGCGCTGGGCATCGCCCACGTCACGCTGCGCCTCGGCCAAGGCGACTTCGGCGCGCAGGCGCTCGGCGCGGGCGATCTGGCCCTCTTGCTCAAGCTTTCTGGCGTCCTCCACGTGTTCGGCGAGGCTTTCCAGCGTGGCCTCCCGCACCTGCACGGATTGCTCGGCCAACTGCTGGCCGAAGTAGCGCCGCACCAATTCCAGGGCCAAGCGGCCGCGGTCGGAGCGCTGTGACTGCTCGGCGGCGCCGGTGGCGGCATCGGCCGCCTTCACGCTGGCCTGGATGCGGCCGCCGGCATACAGCGGCTGCGTCGCCGTGGCGAGCGCGCTTTGGTAATGATCGCGCTCGAGTTCAATGATGGCGGTGGGTATTGGCAAGGGTGGCAGGGTGATCGGGAAATCCGGAAAGAAGACCGTACCATCCTCGAGTTGTACGACGACCGGATCGTTCCAGTAGACCGCCTTGCCCTCCAAACCCACCGTGGGCCAGCGCGCGCCGCGGGCTTGGCCGGCCTGCGCACGCGCCTTGTCTACCGCGAAGCCAGCGGCCGCCAGCGACTTGTTGTCGCCGTACAGTCGCTCCAGCGCCTGTTCAAAGCTCAGGCTTTCCTGTGCAGAGGCGGGGTTGGCTGCAGCCATCACAGCAGCCAGCGCGAAAACGCGAGTGCGTGCGGTCATGGCAAAGACATTTCGGACATGCTCATCCCCCGGACCACGCAATCGCCGCTAATGACCGACGGATGATGAGGCTAGTGGCCCCGATATTGAAAGGGTCGTTATGTGAAGCCTTACCGCTCAATCTGCGCAGTGGTAGCACCAATTGCTGGCGGTGGCGGCGGCCCCGTCCAGCAAGACCTCCAGGGCCGGCCATCCGGCCAGTGCCAGACTTCCGGAGCCAGGCAGGGCCCAATGCCAAGCCTCGGCGTGCGCCGCGGCACTGGGGCGCGCGGCTACTCGGCGGGCTTTCGAGGGCTGCATGCCTTCGCCGCTGCGCTTGCCGCGGGCTTCTTTGAGCGTCCAGAGCAGGTGGAAGCGGGCGCGCTG
>JANNQY010000325.1:0-6056 GCA_031400995.1 Lysobacteraceae bacterium | reverse complement strand
AGCGCCACCTGCATGCGGCGGCGGCCCTCGAACGGGAACGGCTTGGTGATGACGGCCACCGTGAGGATGCCCATTTCCTTGGCCAGCTGCGCCACCACCGGCGCGGCGCCGGTACCGGTGCCGCCGCCCATGCCGGCGGTGATGAACACCATGTCGGCGCCTTCCAGCGCTGCGACGATTTTCTCGCGGTCTTCCAGCGCGGCCTGACGGCCCACTTCGGGGTTGGCGCCTGCGCCCAGGCCCTTGGTGACGTTGCTGCCCAGCTGCAGCTGCATCTTGGCGCCGGACTGCTTGATGGCCTGCGCGTCGGTGTTGGCGGTGATGAACTCCACGCCCTCCACGCCCGCATTCACCATGTGCGCCACCGCGTTGCCACCGCCGCCGCCGACGCCGATGACCTTGATTACCGCATTGGGTGCCAACTTTTCGATCAATTCAAAATGTGCCATGTCCGCGTCCTCCGTGATTCGAATCCAGGGGTTGTGTTTTCTTGGTTACTTTTTCAAAACTCGCCTCGGTACCAGGTCTTGAACTTGGTCCAGACCGTTCCCGCCTTGCCGGCTGACAGCGCCGGACGCCGCGGGTGTTCCAACTGGCTGCCCCACAGCAGCAGCCCTACGCCGGTGGCGTGCACCGGATTGCCCACCACTTCGCCCAAGCCCGATACGTGCTGGGGGATGCCCACGCGCACCGGCATGTGCAGCATTTCTTCGGCCAGCTCCACCACGCCCTCCATCCGCGAGGCGCCGCCGGTGAGCACCAGGCCGGCGCGCACCAGCTCTTCGAAGCCGGAGCGGCGCAACTCGGCCTGCACCATCTCGAAGATTTCCTCGTAGCGGTTCTGCACCGCCTCGGCCAGCGCCTGGCGGGCCAGGCGCCGCGGCGGGCGATCGCCCACGCTGGGCACCTGGATGGATTCTTCCGCGGTGGCCAGCTGCGCCAGGGCGCAGGCGTAGCGCACCTTGATCTGCTCGGCTTCGGGCGTGGGCGTGCGCAACAGGTGGGCGATGTCGTTGGTCACCTGGTCGCCGGCGATGGGCAGCGAGGCGCTGTGGCGGATGGCGCCCTGCACGAACACCGCGATGTCGGTGGTGCCGGCGCCGATATCCACCAGCACCACGCCCAGCTCTTTCTCATCAGGGGTCAGCACGGCGGTGCTGGAGGCGATGGAGCTCAGGATCAGGTCGTCCACCTGCAGGCCGCAGCGCTGCACGCACTTCATCACGTTGCTGGCGGCCGACTGCGCGCCGGTGACCAGGTGCGCGCGCACTTCCAGCCGCACGCCGCTCATGCCCACCGGGTTGCGGATGCCTTCCTGCGAGTTGTCGACGATGTATTCCTGGGCGATGGCATGCAGGATCTTCTGGTCGGCCGGCACGGCCACGGCCTTGGCGGCTTCCAGCACCCGGTCCAGGTCGGCATAGGTCACCTCGCCGCCCGCCACCGGCACGATGCCGGGCGAGTTGCGGCACTGGGTGTGGCTGCCGGTGATGGAGGCGTACACCGAGCGGATTTCGCAGCCGGCCATAAGCTCGGCTTCCTCTATCGCGCGCTGGATGGACTGCACGGTGGACTCGATGTCCACCACCACGCCGCGCTTCATGCCGCGCGACTCATGGGAGCCAATGCCGATCACCTCGATTTCGTGGCCGGGCGAGTACTCGCCCACCAGCGCGGTGACTTTGGAGGTGCCGATGTCGAGCCCGACGATCAGCGACTTGTCGCCTTTGCGATTCATGATTTGGCCTGCGGAAGCGGTGCGGTGGGTTGCGGCGGCGCCGGTGGGGCGTCCTGCCAGACGAGGGTGAAGCCATTGGTGTAGCGAAGGTCGGCGCGCTGCAGCAGGCGCGGGTCGTCGGCGCGGATCTTGGGCAGCATCCGGGCGAAGCGCGCCAGCCGCGCCTGCGGATCGCCGCGGCCGGCTTCGATGCGGGTGCCGTCATTGAGCAGCAGGCTCAGGCTGCCGCGCGCGCTCAGCTGCACGGTGTCCACCTTCAGGCCCAGCGGCAAAAACAGCGGGCGGGCGATGGAATGCAGGGCCATCAGTTCACCGGCGCGCGTCTCGGGGCCTTCGAACAGCGGCAGACCGCGACCCGCCCCCTTGGGCGCGGCGAACAGCTTGCCGTCCTCGGACAGCATGCGGCCGTCGCTCCAGCGCGCCACCGGGGTGTGTTCGCTCAGGCGCACTTCCAGGCGGCCGGGCCAGCGCTTGCGCACGTCCACTTTTTCCACCCAAGGCAGGGCCGCGACGGCCATGCGCACTTGGTCCAGGTCTACGGCGAAGAAGCCGTTCTGCACCAGCGGAAGCACGGCATCACGCACGGCGGCGTCGTCCACCTGCTCGAACTCGCCGGTGACGGCGAGGCTGCGCATCGGCCAGCGCTCGCCGGCGATCCAGCCGTTGAGCACGGCCACCACGGGCAGCGCGACCAGGAGGATGGCCAGGGTCCAGGCGGCGATGCGCAGCAGGGCGTTCATGCGTGTGCGGCCTCCTGCGGCAGGCTGGTTTCGAGCACGCGCCAGCACAGGTCTTCGAAGGAAATGCCGATTTGCCGCGCCGCCTTGGGCACCAGCGAATGGCTGGTCATGCCCGGCGCGGTGTTCACTTCCAGCAGGAAGTTGCTGCCCTGCGCATCGCGCATCACGTCCACACGACCCCAGCCGGTGCAGCCAGCGGCGCGGAACGCGGCCATGGCCTGCGCACGCATCTCGTCCTCGGCCGCGCCCTCCAGGCCCGGGCAAAGATACTGGGTATCTTCGGCCAGGTACTTGGCGTGGTAGTCGTAGTACTCGCCCGCCGGCACGATGCGGATGCTGGGCAGCGCGGTGTCGCCGAGGATGCCCACGGTGTATTCGCCGCCCACGATCAGCTGTTCCATCAGCAATTCGCCCGGATAGCGCGCAGCCAGCTCAACCGCCGCGTCCAGGTCAGCGTCGTTGAAAACCCGCGAGACGCCCACCGACGAACCCTCGCAGGACGGCTTCACGATCACCGGCAGGCCAAGCTCGCGCGCGGCGTCGAGCACCATCGCACCCGGCGCCAGCCGAACGTAGCGCGGCGTCGGCAGGCCCAGCGCCAGCCACACCTGCTTGGTGCGGATCTTGTCCATGGCCAGGGCCGAACCCAGCACGCCCGAGCCGGTGTAGGGCACGCCCAGCGCGTCCAGCAGTCCCTGCAGCACGCCGTCTTCGCCGCCGCCCTTGTTGCCGTGCAGGATGTTGAACACGCGATCGAAGCGCTTGGCCAGCAGCGACTGCACCAGCGCCGGGATGCCATCCACCGGCTCGGCGTCCACGCCGCGGGCGCGCAGCGCTTCCAGCACATTGCGGCCTGAATCGAGCGACACCTCGCGCTCGGCGCTGGTGCCACCCATCAGCACGGCCACGCGGCCAAATACTTTTGGATCGCTGAAGCGCGCTGCCTTGTTCGGCGTCATGCCTGCGGCGCTCCTTTCAATCCGTGGGTGGCCAACTCCAGCGCGACCGCGCCGATGTCGCCCGCGCCCATCACCAGCAGCAGGTCGCCGTCGGCCAGCACGTCGGCCAGCACGGCCGGCAGGTCGCGCGCGGCGCCGGCCAGCACCGGGTCGATGCGGCCGCGGGCGCGTATGGCCCGCGCCAGCGACTTGGCATCGGCGCCAACGATGGGTGCTTCGCCGGCGGGATAAACGTCGGTGAGCAGCACGGCGTCGGCGCTTGACAGCACGGCGGCGAAATCGTCAAACAAATCGCGCGTGCGCGAGTAGCGATGCGGCTGGAAGGCCACCACCAGCCGGCGCTCGGGCCAGCCGCCGCGGGCGGCGGCGAACACCGCTTCAAGCTCCCGCGGATGGTGGCCGTAATCGTCCACCAGCAGCGCCTTGCCGCGGCCGAAGTCCAGCTCGCCCTTGAGGTTGAAGCGGCGGCCGATGCCCTGGAATTTCTTCAGCGCCGCGGCAATGGTCGGCGGCTCCACGCCCAGCTGCCAGCCGATGGCGGCCGCGGCCAGCGCGTTGAGCACGTTGTGGCGGCCGGGCAGGTTCAAGGTGACGGCCTGCGGTTCGGCTTCCGGCAAGTGCAGGGTGAAGTGCATGCAGGCGCCGTCCTGGCGCACGTCGCGCGCGTAGACGTCGGCCGGTGAATCGATGCCGTAGGTGAGCAGGTGGCGGGGCGTGGCGGCCGCCAGCTGCGCCACTTCGGCATCGTCCATGCACAGCACGGCCAGGCCGTAGAACGGCAGCCGGTGCAGGAATTCATTGAACGCGGCGCGCACGCGGTCGAAATCGCCACCGTAGTTTTCCAGGTGGTCGGCGTCGATGTTGGTCACCACCGCCACCAGCGGGTTCAGGCGCAGGAAGCTGCCGTCGCTCTCGTCGGCCTCGGCCACCAGCCACTGGCCGCCGCCCAGGCGCGCGTTGGCGCCGGCCGACAGCAGCTGCCCGCCAATCACGAACGTCGGGTCCAGGCCACCCTCGCTGAGCACGCTGGCCACCAGCGACGTCGTGGTGGTCTTGCCATGGGTGCCGGCGATAGCAATACCGCGCTTGAAGCGCATCAGCTCGGCCAGCATCTCGGCGCGCGGCACCACCGGGATGCGCAGCTCGCGCGCGGCCACCAGCTCCAGGTTGTCGGCGCGGATGGCGCTGGACACCACCACCACGTCGGCGCCGGCCACGTTGGCGGCCGCGTGGCCGCGATGCACGGCCGCACCCAGGGTTATCAGGCTGCGGGTGGCGGCCGAGTCGTTCTGGTCCGAGCCCGAGACCTGGTAGCCCAGCGTCACCAGCACTTCGGCGATGCCGCTCATGCCAACGCCACCGATGCCAATGAAGTGCACGCGCGGGAAGGCGCGCGCCAGATCACCCGGTTCCTGGAGACGGCGACGGATCATGCGCTGGCCTCTTCAAGGACGACGTCGGCCACGCGTGCGGCTGCCTGCGGGCGTGCGGCGGAACGCGCCGCTTCGGCCATGGCCAGGCGCAGCGCGGCATCGTGTAGCAGCGGGCTGGCCGCGGCCTGCAGGCGTACGGCGAAATCGCTGCCTTCGGGCACCAGGCGCGCGGCGCCACGTTCCACCAGGTATTCAGCATTGCGGGTCTGGTGGTCGTCCACCGCGTTCGGGAACGGCACCAGCAGCGCGCCCACGCCAGCGGCGCACAGTTCGGCCACCGTGAGGGCACCGGCGCGGCACACCACCAGGTCGGCCCAGCCGTAGGCTTCGGCCATGTCGGCGATGAAAGGTTCGATGCTGGCCTGCACGCCGGCCTGCGCGTACACGTCGCGCGAGGCCTGGGCGTGGCGCTCGCCGCACTGGTGGCGCACCTGCGGCCGCTGCGTCGCTGGCAGCGCAGCCAACACCTGCGGCAGCACCACGTTCAGGCTGGCGGCGCCCTGGCTGCCGCCCAGCACCAGCAGGCGCACCGGCGCGATACGTGCGCCGAAGCGCAGCGCGGGGGCCGGCAGCGCGGAAATCTCCGGGCGCACCGGGTTGCCCACGTCCTCGTAATCGCGACCGGCGAAGCTGCCCGGGAAACCACACAGCACGCGGCGTGCAAAGCGCGAAAGCACACGGTTGGTGAAGCCCGGGGCGCGGTTCTGTTCGTGCACCAGCAGCGGCCGTCCCAGCAGCCAGGCGCACAGTCCGCCCGGGCCCGCCGCGAAGCCGCCAAAGCTGAGCACCGCGCGCGGCTGCAGCCGGCGCAGGATGCGGCTGGCCTGCCAGAGCGCGCGCAGCAAACGGAACGGCGCTTTCACCAGCGTGGCTGCGCCCTTGCCGCGCAGGCCTCCGACATCAATGGTCTCCAGCGCGATGCCGGCCGGCGGCACCAGCCGCGTTTCCATCCCACCGGCCGAGCCCAGCCACACCACCGGCACGTTGCGCTGCATCAGCGCCTGGGCCACGGCCAGCCCCGGGAAAATATGTCCGCCGGTACCGCCGGCCAGGATCAGCACGGGGCCGCTCATCCCACCGCTCCAAGCTTGGGCTCGATCCGCTGCCGACCGCCGCGAACGCCCAACACGGGCATCGCCGGTGCAGGCGCCACGGCGGCGGGTGCGCGCTCCGCCGATGGTGCGTA
>JANNQY010000324.1:0-10305 GCA_031400995.1 Lysobacteraceae bacterium | reverse complement strand
CACCGTGCGCCACCACCACCGGGATGCGCGAACCGGCCATGCCCGCGAACAGGATGGACGGCGATTCCTGCACCTGCACCTGGGCCAGGCGCGCTTCGTACTGCTCGCTCTTGTTGCGCAGGAAGCGCGGCCAGTGCTCGGCGCCGGGCACCAGGCCCTTGAGCTGGGCCAGCATCTGGCAGCCGTTGCACACGCCCAGGCTGAAGCTGTCGGCGCGCTGGAAGAAGCGCGCGAACTGCTCGCGCAGGTCCGGCCGCTCCAGGTTGGACGTGGCCCAGCCGCGGCCTGCGCCCAGCACGTCGCCGTAGCTGAAGCCGCCGCAGGCGGCCAGGCCCTTGAAGCCGTCCAGCGCCACGCGGCCGCTGATGAGGTCGGACATGTGCACGTCCACCGCGGTGAAGCCGGCGCGGTCGAAGGCCGCCGCCATTTCCACCTGGCCGTTCACGCCCTGCTCGCGCAGGATGGCCACGCGCGGCCGCACGCCGGTGTGGATCCACGGCGCGGCGATGTCCTGCGCAGGGTCGAAACTCAGCACCGGCGCCAGGCCGGGGTCGTTGAAGTCCAGGCGCGCGGCGCGCTCGGCGTCGGCGCCGGCGGGGTCATCGCGCAGGGCCTGGATGGCGTGCGTCACTTCCCACCAGGCGCCGAACAGTTCCTGCCAGCTCCACTCCGCCATCACCGCGCGGTCCTGGCTCACACGCACCACCGGCGCGGCGATCGGCCGGCCGATGCGCTGCGCGCAGGGCGTGAGCGCATGGCGGTTGACCAGATCCGCGAACGCGGCGCGATCTTCCGCGGCAATTTGCACCACCGCGCCCAGCTCCTCGTTGAACAGCGTGGAAAACGGGTCGTCTCCCCACGCGTCCAGGTTGAGCTCCAGGCCACAGTGGCTGGCAAAGGCCAATTCGCACAGCGCCGCGAAAGCGCCGCCATCGGAACGGTCGTGGTAGGCAAGCAGCAGGCCATCAGCGCGCGCCTGCTGGATCAATTCGAAGAACGCGCGCAGGCGCTCGGGTTCGTCCAGGTCGGGGCAGGCGCCGCCGAAGGCCGAATGCACCTGGGCCAGGATGGAACCGCCCATGCGCCGTGCGCCGGCACCCAGGCCGATGAGCCACAGTTCGGTGTCGTCGCCGCGCGCCAGCACCGGCACGCTCACCTGGCGGGCGTCGGCGACGCGCGCGAACGCGGTGACCACCAGCGACACCGGCGACACCGATTTTTGCGGGCCTTCCGGCGCCTGCCACTGCGCCTGCATCGAAAGCGAGTCCTTGCCCACCGGGATGCTGATGTCGAGCTCGGGACACAGCTCCATGCCCACCGCTTTCACGGCATCGAACAGCAGCGCGTCTTCGCCCGGGAACGAGGCGGCCGCCATCCAGTTGGCCGACAGCTTCACTTCCGACAGCGAGGACACGCCGGCGGCGGCCAGATTGGTGATGGCTTCGCCCACCGCCATGCGCGCGGAAGCGGCGGCGTCGAGCAGGGCCAGCGGCGTGCGCTCGCCCAGGGCCATGGCTTCGCCGGCCACGCCGTTGAAATCGGTGAGCGTGACGGCCACGTCGGCCAGCGGCAGCTGCCAAGGGCCCACCATCTGGTCGCGCGAGCACAGGCCGCCCACGCTGCGGTCGCCGATGGTCACGAGGAAATTCTTGGACGCCACGGTGGGATGCGCCAAAACTTTCAGCGCCGCCTCACGCAGATCAAGCTTGCTGGTGTCCAGGCGCGGCCAGCGCGGCGCGGGCAGGCGCTGGGTGTCGCGATGCATGCGCGGCGAGTTGCCGAACAGCACGTCCATGGGCAGGTCGATGGGCCGCGAGCCGTCGGGCGCCAGCAACACCAGGCGCTCCTCGGCGGTGGCGATGCCCACGGCCGCGAACACCGCGCGCTCGCGTCGGCAGATGGCTTCGAAATCGGCCAGCCGCTCGGCCGACACGCCCAGCACGTAGCGCTCCTGCGCTTCGTTCGACCAAAGCTGCATGGGCGACAGCGAGGCGTCGTCGCTCGGGATCTTCGCCATCTCGATCACGCCGCCCACGTTCGAATCGTGCAGCAGCTCGGGGATGGCGTTGCTCAGGCCACCGGCGCCGACATCGTGCGCGGTGATGATCGGGTTGCGCTCGCCCTGGGCGAAGCAGCGGTCGATAACTTCCTGGCAGCGGCGCTGCATTTCCGGGTTTTCGCGCTGCACCGAGGCGAAGTCGAGGTCTTCCGAGCTCTGGCCCGCGTCCACCGACGAGGCGGCGCCGCCGCCCAGGCCGATGAGCATGGCCGGGCCACCCAGCACCACCACGTGGTCGCCGGCGCGCAGGTCCAGCTTCTTCACCTGGCTGCGATCGATGGCGCCAAGGCCTCCGGCCAGCATGATCGGCTTGTCGTAGGCGCGGGTGAGCCCGGCCTGCGCGGTGGGGAATTCGAAGCTGCGGAAATAGCCGGCCAGCGCCGGGCGGCCGAACTCGTTGTTGAACGCGGCGGCGCCAATGGGGCCGTCGGTCATGATTTCCAGCGCGGTGGCCATGCGCGGGTTGAGCGGGCGCGGCGCTTCCCAATCGCGCGGCAGCGTGGGCAGGCGCAGGTGCGACACCGAAAATCCCGTGAGGCCAGCCTTGGGCTTGCCGCCGCGGCCAGTGGCGCCCTCGTCGCGGATCTCGCCGCCGGCGCCGGTGGCCGCGCCCGGGAACGGGGAAATCGCCGTCGGGTGGTTGTGGGTTTCCACCTTGATAGCGAAGGCCGAATCCAGCGGCGCGCTGTGGCCGTACTCGTTGCTGCCGGTTTCCGGGCGGAAACGCGCGCCCGGGAAACCTTCCACCACCGCTGCGTTGTCCTTGTACGCACCCAGGGTGAGCTGGGGCGAGTGCGCGTGGGTGTTCTTGATCATCTTGAACAAGGACAGCGGCTGCGGCTCGCCGTCAATGGTCCATTCGGCGTTGAATATCTTGTGCCGGCAGTGCTCGGAGTTGGCCTGCGCGAACATCATCAGCTCGGCGTCGGACGGGTCGCGGCCCAGTTCGCCGTAGCGGCGCTGCAGGTACTCGATTTCATCGTCCGACAGCGCCAGGCCCAGGCGCTGGTTGGCAGCGGCCAGCGTGGCCAGCGCGATTCGCTCCACTTGGCCCGGCGCGTGCGCCGCGAACAATTTTTCCGCGGCGTCACGGTCGGCCAGCAGCGACTGCGTCATCGGGTCGTGCAGCGCGCGCGCCAGGCGCGTCCAACGCGGGTCGGAGTCTGGCGGCAGGCCGGTGAGGTCCAGGCGCAGGCCGCGCTCCACCCGGCGCACCGGCTGGCCGGCGCCGCGGAGGATTTCGGTGGCCTTGCTGGCCCAGGGCGACAGCGTGCCCAGGCGCGGCACCACGAAGCGCGACTGCGCACCGGTCTCGGCCGGTTCGCTGGCTACGCAGCCTTCCAAAATGCGGCCCAGGGCCGTCAGGTCGGGCTGGGCGCCGGCCTCGGGCTGGACGAAATAGATATGCCAGGCCCCGGTGACCCGGAGGCCTTCCACGGACTGCAGCAGGCGGGTCTGGAGACGGTCGCGCCGAAAGGGCGACAGGGCCGGCAGGCCCTCAAGGACGATCATGTCCGCACAATTCCGTGGGAAACGAGCGCCGTATTGTAGACGAAGGCCGGGCCCGGGGCCCGGGCCGTCTCAATTGGCCGGTTTTGCGGCCAGCTCGTCCAGCCGCGCCAGCAGCGCGGCAGGCTCCACGTAGCCACCCAGTTGAGTGCCGTCCACGGCGTAAATAGCCGGGGTTCCGTCCACGCCGATGCGCCGGCCCAGGTCGTAGTCGCGCGTGATGGGGTTGGCGCAGGTGGCTGCGGGCACGCGCTGGCCGGCCTTGGCGCGGGTGAGCGCGGCGCGCTGGTCCGCGGCACACCAGACCGACACCGCGTGATCGTAAGACTCGCTGCCGATACCGGCGCGCGGGAAGAACAGGTACTCCACGGTAATGCCCAGGCGGTTGTAGTCGGCCATCTGCTGGTGCAGGCGCTGGCAATAGCCGCAATCAATGTCTGTGAATACCGTGATGCGGTGCTTGGGCTTGGCCGCCGCGAAGATGATCCGGCCCTCGGAGCCGACCACGTCCAGCAAGCCACGGCGCAGCACGGCCTCGCTGGCCTGGGTGAGATTCACGCGCGCCCCGATGTCGTACAGCGCACCCTGGATCAGGCGCGCGCCGTCATTGGAGACATAGACCACGCGGCTGCCCATCGCGACTTCGCTGTAGCCCGGGATGGGCGACACCAGGATGTGGCCGATTTCTTCGTCAGGCGCGGCGGTTTTCATCGCGGCGCGAATGGCTTTGTCGGTGGCTTCGGGCACGGCAACGGCGGCCGGGGCCGGCGCGGCGGCAGCGGCCGGCTTGGGCGCAGGCGCGGCGGCGGCCGGGGCGGCAACGGCCGCGGGCGGGGCCGCCGGCTCGGCGGCGCAGGCACCCAGGCTGGCGAGCAGGGCAAAGACACTCAGGGAACGACGGATCATGCGGAACTCCACGGGCAGGATGCTGCTGCGACCCCGGCCAAGGCCGGAAAGTTCACTAGTTTGGCATGGGGCGGCGGCCCCGGCACCCCTAGCCACGCGGATGGTGCTGCTGGTGCAGGCGCTTTAGCCCCTCGCGCGCCACCAGCGTGTAGATCTGCGTGGTGGACAGCGAGCTGTGCCCCAGCAGCATCTGCAGCGCGCGCAGGTCGGCGCCGTGGTTGAGCAGGTGGGTGGCGAAACTGTGGCGCAGGCCGTGCGGGCTGACGCGCGCGGGATCGATGCCGGCCGCGCTGGCCAGCCGTTTCACCACATTCCAGAACTGCTGCCGGCTCAGCGCCGCACCGGCGCGGCCCAGGAACAGCGCCGTCGGCGCGCGGCCTCCGGCGAGCGCCGGCCGGGCCTGGGCCAGGTAAGTCTCCAGCCAATGCTGGGCTTCCTCGCCCAGCGGCACCAGGCGCTCCTTGCTGCCTTTGCCCATCACCCGCACCACGCCCTGGCGCAGGTTCAGCGCGGTGGCGGGCAGGTTCACCAACTCACTCACGCGCAGGCCGGTGGCATACATCAGCTCCACCATGGCGCGGTCACGCAGGCCGGCTGGGGTGTCGGCGGCCGGCGCGCTGATCAGCGCCACCACTTCGGTTTCCGACAGCGCCTTGGGCAGCGAACGGCCCAATTTGGGCGGGTCGAGCAAGGCGGTGGGGTCGCCTTCGCGGCGGCCCAGACGCACCTGCTGGCCATAGAACGCCCGCAGCGCCGACAAAAGGCGGGCGTTGCTGCGTGCCGCATAGCCGGCTTCTGTGCGCATGGCGAGGTAATCGAACAACACCTGGCGATCCACGCTGGCCAGGTCACGGCCGCGAGTGGCGAGCCAACGCGCCAGGCCTTCCAGATCAAGCCGGTAGCTGGCCAGGGTGAGTTTGGAAAGACCGGACTCAGCCCAGACGCGGTCGAGGAAGGCGCCGATGGCAGCGGCGTCCTGCGGCGCGGCCGGCGGCAGCGCTTGCGCCTGGGCGCGTCGTTCGGCGGGGCTTCGTACCGGCATGGCATCAGCTTAGCGATGCACCGGCGGCGCGGCTATGCTGTGGTGATGAACGAACCCGCTGCCGCCCTCGCACCGCCGGCCCACCTGGGCTGGCGTTTGCTGGCCTTGGTTTACGACGCCATGCCCAATATCGCGCTTTGGTTCGCAGTGAGTGCAGCGGCGCTTGCACTGCGGCCGGGGCACCAGCCGTTCGCGGCATGGAGCGTCGGCCAGGGCGCGCTTTGGGGGCTGTGCTGGGGCATTTCGGGCGCCTACGCGGTTTATTCCTGGCGCCGCAGCGGGCAGACCCTTGGCATGGGCCCGTGGCGCTTGAAAGTCACCGACCGCCTCGGCCAACCGGCCAGCACGCGCGCGCTGTGGCTGCGTTTCGCCGTGGCCACGCTGTCGCTGTTGGCACTGGGGCTGGGCTTTGCGTGGTCGCTGTTTGAACGCGAACGCCGCACCTGGCACGACCTGGCCAGCGGCACCGTGCTGCGCCGGCTGCCGCGCTGAGCCCTACTCGCGGCGCGCCACCAGCCCCCAGCACAGCGCCAGCAGCGCTACTGGCGGCAGCAGGTAGGCCAGGCGCGCATCGAAGCGATACACGTCCGACAGGCTCACCACCAGCCGCTGCGCCAGCAGGTATCCCACGCCAATGACGATGGCGATGAACAGGCGCTTGCCGAAGCCACCCGATCGCAGCGAGCCAAAGGCAAACGGCAGCGCCGCCAGGCACAACACCGCCACGTTCACCGGATAGAACCAGCGCGCCCAATAGGCATTCTCGAAGGCCTTGGCATCCAGGTTATTGCGCTGCATGTAGGCGATATTGCGCCGCAGCTCGCGGGCGCTCTGGTAGCGCGGGCGCGCGGCGGCGGCCGACAGCGCCTTGTCGTCGATGGAACTTTCCCAACGCTCCTCGGCCAGGGTTTCGTTGCTTACCGAGCGTTCGCCGAAGCGCGACCGGGTGACGTCGCGCAGCACCCAGCCGCCGGCGCGGTGCTCGGCCATCCGGGCTTGCGCCAGCGACAGCAGCCGGCCTTCGTCATCAAATTCGAACAGGCGCACGCCATACAATTCGGTCCAGTCCTCGCCCTGGGTGCGGCGGCGGGCGCCGTCGCGGGCGTTGAGGAAGACGTTGCCTTCGCGCACCCACAGGCCGGAAACCCGCGCCACCACCACGTCGCCGGTCTTGGCGGAAATAGCCACGGAATGCGCGCTCTGTTCGCCCAGCGGCGCCAGCGTTTCCGCGTTCACCATCATCACCCCCGTCACCGCCATCAGCGACAGCAGTGCGCCCAGGCCAATGCGCAGCCGCGACAGTCCCACCGCGCGCATCGCCGTGAGCTCCGAGCGCGACGCCAAACCGCCCAGGCCCAGCACGCAGCCAATCAGCGCCACGGTGGGAAAGAGCTCGTACATCCGCCGTGGCACCGTAAAAGCCGTGTAGAGCAAGGCGTGACTGAGCGTGTAGCCGCCCTCGCCGATTTCATCGAGCTCGTTGAACAGCGCCGACACCAGGTCGAACGACAGCAGCACCGCCCACGCGCCCAGCGTGGCCAGCAGCACGCTGCGCGCCAGGTAAAAATCAATGATGCGCGGGCGCAGGTTCATGCCGGCACCGGTTGCGGCGCGCGCAGGCGGCCATCCGTGCGGAACAGCCATATCGCCAGCGCGGCCATCGGCAGCAGCAGCCACCACAGGCCCAGCCAACCAGGCAGCGCGCCGGTGGCCAGCCAGCCTTTGCCCAACAGCAGCAGCACCATCGCGTTCACGTAAATGAGCAGCGCCGCCAGGATGCGGCCATAGCGGGCCTGTCGCGGCTCGCCGCGGCCCAAGGGCAGCGCCAGCACGCCCAGCACCAAGGTGATCAGCGGCGTCGCCAGCCGCCAGTGCAGCTCGGCGCGCGCTGCCGCATCCGGCTGGGCCAACAGCATCCCCGTGGGGCGCGCCTCCAAGCCGTCATCGCGGGCCTCGGACTCCACGTCGGGCACCCGCAGTTCATTCTGCGCGAAGCGCATCAGCCGGTAATTCAGGGTACCGGGCGTGCCCTCCACCCGGAAGCCGTCGTACAGGCGCAGGAATCGTCCGGTGTCGCCCTGCATGAACAATTCGCCGCGCTGGGCGGTGATCACGTCCAGCCGACCTTCGCGCTCGGACTGCACGAACAGCTGCCCGAACTGGGTGCCGTCGGTGCTGAGGCTGCCCACGTAAAGCACGCCGCCGCGGCCCGGCAGTTCGATGAACCGCCCCGCTTCCAAACCGGCGACCAGGAACGAGCGATTGGCGGTTTCCACCATCTCACGCGCCAAACGCGCGCCGGCCGGCGCCAGCCACAGCGACGCGGCGGCCACCACCAGCACCACCGGCAGCGTCACCAGCGCCAGCGGCCGCCAAAGTTTTTGCGGGCCCAGGCCCACCGAAGACAGCACTGCCATCTCGCTCTCGCCATACAGCCGCCCCACCGCCAGCAGCAGGCCGACGAACAGCGACAGCGGCAGCAGCAGCGGCAGCACCTGCAGCGAGCGCAGGCCCAGCTGCGACAGCAGCAGCGCGGCCGGCACCTTGCCGCGGGCAATCTCGCCCATCAGGTCCACCAGCAGCCCGCCCAGCCCGACGAGCAGCAGCACCGCCGCCACGGCGGCGACACTCAGGGCGAACTGGCGCAGGACGTAGCGCTCGATCAGCAGCATTTGCGGTGGCAGGCCTGTGTTCGGAGTGCGTGAAGATCGGGGTGCGGCAACAGCGGAATGCAGGGAGCCGAGATTGATGGAAGCGGGCTTGATAGAATCGACGCCACCCTCTGGACCACAGCAGCCTTCCTGGCGGCACCGGTCCAACTCCCCCCTGATTGTACGGAATCAATACCCATGGCCTTGGAATTTCGCCTGAACCGCGCCACCCCCGCCACCGCCGACTGCGATTGCGTCGTGGTGGGCCTGTATGCCGACGGTAGCCTGCCCGCCTCGGCCCAGGCCATAAACCAGGCCAGCGGGGGCAAGCTCGCGGCTTTGGCCGAACGCGGCGATGTGTCCGGCAAGACCGGCCGCACCGCGCTACTGCCCGACTTCGCCGGCGTGCTGGCGCCGCGCGTGCTGGTGGTGGGCTTGGGCGACGTTGGCAAGTTCGCCGTGCCGCAGTACCTCAAGGCGGTGGCCGACGCGGTGCGTACGCTCAAGGCCGGCCCGACCGAAACCGCGCTGCTCACCCTCACCGAACTGCCGGTGCCCGGCCGCGATGCCGGCTGGAACCTGCGCCAGGCCGCCATTGCCGCCGACCACGCGGCCTACGCGTATGCGGCCACGCGCAGCAAGAAGAACGGCGAGGACGGGCTCAAATCGCTCATCCTGCTGGGCGATGAAGCCAGCGGTACCGACGTCGCGCGCGGCGCCGCCATCGCCGCCGGCGTGGAGCTGGCGCGCGAACTGGGCAACCTGCCGCCCAACATCTGCAACCCCGAATACCTGGCCAACACCGCGCGCCGCATCGCCGCCGAGGAAAGCCACGTCACCGTGGAGGTGCTCGAGCGCGCCGACATGGAAAAACTCGGCATGGGCTCGCTGCTTGCCGTGGCGCGCGGTTCGGCCAACGCCCCCCAAGCTGATCGTGCTGCGCTACACCGGCGCCGGCGACGCGGCCCCGCACGCGCTGGTGGGCAAGGGCATCACCTTCGACACCGGCGGCATCAACCTGAAGGTGCAGGGCGGTATCGAGGAAATGAAGTTCGACATGTGCGGCGCCGCCAGCGTGATCGGCAGTTTCCTGGCCGTGGCCCGGATGCAGCTGCCCATCAACCTGGTCACGGTGGTGCCGGCGGTGGAGAACATGCCCGATGCCGACGCCTACCGCCCCAGCGACGTGCTCACCTCGATGTCGGGCAAGACCATCGAAGTGGGCAATACCGACGCCGAGGGTCGCCTGATCCTGTGCGATGCGCTCACCTACGTGCAGCGCTTCAAGCCCAAGGCCACGGTGGACGTGGCCACCCTCACCGGCGCCTGCGTGGTGGCGCTGGGCAAGTTCGCAGCGGGCCTGATGAGCAAGCACGATGACCTGGCTAACGAACTGCTGGGCGCCGGCGAGACGGTGTTCGACCGCGCCTGGCGGCTGCCGCTGTGGGACGAGTACCAAACGCAGCTGGAGTCGGCGTTCGCCGACGTCTACAACATCGGCGGCAAGAACGCCGGCGCCATCACCGCCGGCTGCTTCCTCGCGCGCTTCACCGAAGGCCAGCGCTGGGCGCACCTGGACATCGCTGGCGTTTCCAACGGCGAAGGCCGCAAAGGCCTGGCCTCGGGCCGTCCGGTGGGCCTGCTGACGCAATGGCTGATTGACCAGGCCTGATGGCGCGCGCTGACTTCTACCTGATCGGAAAGCCGCGCTTCCGCGAGCAGCCGCTGCTGCTGGCCTGCGAACTGGCGCGCAAGGCGAGCGATGCCGGCCTGCCCATGCTGGTGCTGTGCGCCAGCGCGGCGCAGGCCGAGCAGCTGGACGACCTGCTGTGGTCGTTCGACCCCGACGCCTACGTGCCGCACCAGATCGTGGGCGCGGACGAGGAAGAAGACGAGGTGCCCGTGCTGATCGCCGCGCCCGAACACGACGCGCCGCTGCGTCCGCTGGTGCTCAACCTGCGCGACGCCGCAGTGCCCGAGGGCTTCGAGCGAGTGCTGGAAGTAGTGCCCGCCGACGACTCCGCCCGCGGCCCGCTGCGCGCGCGCTGGACCCAATACAAATCCCGCGGCCTGGAAGTCACCAAACACGACATGTAGCCCCCGCCGACACCGGAAGGATTGTGGGAGGGACTTCAGTC
>JANNQY010000323.1:0-19964 GCA_031400995.1 Lysobacteraceae bacterium | reverse complement strand
TGTCCATGGGCAGCGAAACCGCCGCCAAGTCCGGCTGGGGCGGCAGGATAGCCGATCGCCTGGGGGACTATGGCCTGCTGGCAGGCGCCGGCTTGCCGGCCAGCATTTCCCTGTCGGGTTCGAACATGTGGCAGGCGGGTGCAGGCGACGGCATTTATACCATGGGCAGCAGCGGCCCCTCGCGCATCAGCGACACCCTGCGCCCCACCACCACGGGCTCGCGCAACGCTCCGCGCCGGGATGCGTTCTACAAACTGCTCGACATCGCCCAGCGTGATGCTTCCGGCCTGGCCCGCGAACATGCGCGCATCAACCGCCGCGCCATCGACTTCAGCGAATTTGCGTTCAACGCCATCAGCAGTGGCCAGCCCATCACCACCGTGTTCCCCACCCCCAGCCAAAACCGGCTGTCGGACCCACTGCGCACCGTGGCCCGGACCATTGCGGCGCGCACGGCCCTGGGCCAGAGGCGGCAGGTGTTCTTCGTTGGCTACGGCGGTTGGGATACCCACGACAACATGCTGGTGGACCATGACCGCCAGCTGCGGGTGCTCAGCCAGGCCACAGCGGCGTTTTACAACGCCACGGTGGAACTGGGTGTATCCCAGCAGGTGACAACGTTCACGATGAGTGACTTCGGCCGCACCTTGAACAACAACGGCGACGGCACCGACCACGGTTGGGGCGGCCACAGCTGGGTGGTTGGCGGTGACGTGGTGGGCCGGCGCATCTTCGGCGAGATGCCGGAAATGCGGCTCACCAGCGCCTTGGACGTGGGCCGCGGACGAATGATCCCAACTACGGCCGTTGAGCAGTTGGGCAGCAGCTTGGCGCGCTGGTTCGGCCTGCGCTACGGCGACGCGATGGACATTTTCCCCAACCTGCGCAATTTCGGCACCGGTGGCGACTACATCCCGATGCTGGCCAGCAGCAACCGCCTGCTCAACGAAATGGACTTCCAGCGTCGCACTGGCGGCGGCAAGTAAGGCATCCCAGCCCGCCTTCTCGGCGGGCTTCAGACTGGCGTCGCCCGGTAGTCCTGGTACGACTTCTCTTCGACGTAGGCCGAGCCCAGCGCCAGGTTGATGTCTTTCTTGATCCGTGCGCGCTCGTCGTTCTCAAAGTAAACCGCACGCGCCAGGCTTATAAAGCCGGCGTCGAAAGCCTGCGCCTTTTCCTTGATCCGGATGTCATCCTCGATCACCCAAAGGCGCTCGTTCACGGTCTTCAGGGCAGCGCGCAGCCCCGCGATGTCGGTGGCCGCGGCGGGATGCGCCGCCCAGGTGGTTTCCAGTGCGTCCAGCTCATTGCGCACGTTCACCAGCTTGGCCGGGTCGGACATGCGCTCGGACTTGATCTGCAGGATGGCGATCTTGTCGAGCAGCTCACCGAAGGATACGGGGACATGGATCTCGGACATGGTCTGGGCCTAGGTTGCTAGGCCGCCATTCTAACGAGGCCACTAAATGAAAAGGGCCCCGAGGGGGCCCTTTTCAGCGGTATGGCGGAGAGGGTGGGATTCGAACCCACGGTTGGCTCACACCAACGCCTGATTTCGAGTCAGGTACATTCGACCACTCTGCCACCTCTCCGGAGCCCGGCGTAGCGGTCGCACCGCCGGGACCGCGAATTATAGAGGGCCAGCGGCCGCGCCGCCAGCCTCAGGGGCCCACCGCTACCTTGGCACCCTTGGGCAGGAAGAAGTACTCGCCGCTTTCGTGGCCGGCGTAGCGGATGGGCGAGTACTGCGGGCTCTGCGCCAGCGGCGAATCGATCGCGCCCAGCGCCAACGACGTGGATACCTCCCGGAACAGCCGCTGCGCCTCCAGCAGGCGGTTGTTGTCCTGCAAGACGTTCAGGAATGCGCGGGCGAAATAGCTGTGCTTGCCGGATCCGGTGTCCGGAACCGGCTGGACCCCGCCCGAGGTGAGCGCCGTACGGGAGCGGCCATCGGACATCGCCTTCACCCAGCCGGCCCATTTGTCCGGCGCCATGGATCCTGAATCGAACGTGGGTGCGGAAGCGCGGCTGAGCGTGCCCGAATAGCACGAGTCGGCCACCACCAGCACATGTTTGGCCTGGATCGTGTTGAGGATGTCGCTGATGGCGGCGTTGGAGATCCAAGTCTTCTCAGACCCGGCCGCGCCGTCGCTGGGCACCCAGTAGCCCTGCCCGCGGCTGTCGATCTCACCGTGGCCGGCGTAGTAAATGAGCAGGTTGTCGTCCGGCTTGAGCTGCTCGCGCATTTCATTGAGCGCCGTCAGGATTTCCAATCGGCCACCGTTGAGCACCAGGCTGGTCTGGTAACCGTAGCGACTGGTCAGCATGTCCGCCACGGCGTTGGCGTCGTTGGCCGCGCTCTTCAGCGTGGCGTAGCCCGGATCCCGGTAGGCATTGTTGCCGATCACCACGGCGAAATATCGGCCCAGCTTGACGTCGCGAGGCAGGCTGCCGTCGCCCGCCGGGCTGCGCGACGCCGGACTTGCCGAGGCCGCCTGCGGCAGTAGCGTGAAATCAATCTGCGCACGCGCGCCCTGCTGGTCCACCGCCGCCACCTGCACTTGGGCGCCGCCGGCGGGCACGTCCACAGCGGCACTGAATGCCCCGTTGGCGCCCAACGGGGACGGCTTGCCGTTGACGGTGAGGGTGCGCACCAACTGCGGCGAGGTCACCCGCCCGACCACTTGCCGCTGGCCCGGTCCGCCGCGGTAAACCGCCGTGTTGCGCCCGCGCGTGGCCACGAACACAGGGTCCAGGATTTCCAGCATGGGCGCCGCCGCGTAGGCGCCGCCTGCACTGGCGCCGGCGCGCTGCTCAAGCGAGGCAAGCTCGGTGCGCTGGCTGTTGATCTGTTCTTCCTGCGCCAATAGCTGGTTCTCCAGCAGTGCGGTCAGGTCATCGTCCTGCTGCTGCCGCGCCTGCGCCAATTTGGCCTGGGTATCGGAAAGCTCGCTTCGCGCCTGCTCCAGGGCGCCGCGGCGCTGCTGCAGTTCGCGCTGCAGCTGCTGTACCTGTTGCCGCAATTGCTCGGATTCGCGATCGCCCTCGGCCACTTCCTGCTGCAGCCCGGTGATCTGCTGGTCCTTGGCCTGGATCTGCACCTGCACCACCGATGCATACAGAAGTTCATCCTGCAGGCCCGAGGCCTCGCGATAAAGATTGAGCGCCGCCGCGCGATCCTGGGCCACGCCCAAGCCCTGCTCGTAGAGATAGCCCAGGTTGATCTTCGCGCGGCCATAGCCTTGGTCCGCGGCCTTCTTGAACCATTGGAAGGCCATGCCGTAGTCGGGCTCGGTGCCCAGCCCCTTGGAATAGATTTCGCCTACGTTGTTCTGCGCTTCGGCGCTGCCACCCATGGCACCTTCGAGCCAGACTTTCAGCGCGGTCTGGTAGTTGGCGCGATCGTAGGAGGCATATTCACCGCCGCGGATTTCGCAGTCGGCTTGGGTGGTACGCACCGGGCGCCGCGCGCTCAGGTACGTGGCCTGGCGTCCAAGCTTGCGGATCTGCCCCGGCAGCAAGCAATCAACGATCAGCAGGTCTTCGGCATTCTTTATCGCCGCCAATGGCGCCGAAGCGGGCCAGCCCAGCGTCACTACCGCCAGACCCGAGAATGCAAAAACGAACAATCGGGAACGAACCGGACAGAAACTGCGCACCATCATAGCTATGGCTCCAGGATCAGTAATGCCACACGCGCCGGCGGCGATTCCAGCGACGCGCCAGCCGCTATACTCAAGCCGGTGTTATAGCCGCATTGCAGGGGAAAAGCGATGGAAGCTGGCAGCAACACGGCGCGTTGCCCGAGGGCAGCGCAGGCGCGTCAATCGCGTCTTTTGCATGCAGCCCTCGGGCTGTTGTTGTTGGCGCTGTCGCTGGCCTGGAGCGGCGAGTCCCGAGCGCAGACCTGTGATTTCGTGCAGTTGGGAAGCCCCTCTGCGCAGGGCCCCGCTGGCAGCCAGTTGAGTTTCCAGCTTGAGGCGCAGACTGCCTGCGCGCCCACGGTGAACGTAGCCATCGCCATCACTGCCGACACCACCGGCGGCGCCACCGTAGTCGCCCCTGCCAATCCCACCGTGGTGCTGGACACGCCCTACACTTTCTTTCTCAACTTGGGCGCGACGCCTGGCGGCAGCGGCACGCTCACCGCCACTTGCCTGAGTGGCGGCTGTGCTGGTGATGTGCTGACCTATGCCTTCGCCACCGACACGGTTACTGCGTTGCCCTACGTCCTTGCGCCGGTCACGGCCAACCCGGCCAGCGGCTCCGCCGGCGTACCGCTGCCATTGACGGTCCGCTTGCAGCAAGGTGGCGTCCCGGTGCCTGCGGCCAGCATCCAGTGGACCGCCACGGCACCCTTCTCGCCGGCGAGCAGCAGTTCGGTCACCAATGCGGCCGGCGATGCCAGCGCCAGCTTCACACCTGCCACGTTTGGCAGTTTCGTCAACGCGATCACGGCGCAGTACGACCCGGATGGCATTCCCGCCAACGGCGATGAAGTCAGCTTGGTGTATGGCGCGAATATCGCCTTCGTCGCCAGCCTGGCCAACACCGGTGGCAACAGCCAGAGCACGCTGGTGAATGCAGCCTTTGCCGCGCCGCTGCAGGTGAACGCGCAGAACAGCGGCGTGCCGGCCGCGGGTGTCACCATCAATTGGGCCGTCACCAGCGGCTCGGCCACGCTGGCAGCCGCCACCAGCGTCACCGATGCCACGGGCAATGCCGCCATCGCCATCACTGCCGGCGCCACTGCGGGCCCAGTCACCGTCACGGCAACCCGTCAGGACGACCCGGCGGCCACCGTGGGCTTTACGCTAACGGTGAACGCGCTGGGGAGCTTGGGCATCGTCTCTGGTAACGGCCAGCGGCTTGCCGCTGGCATCGCTTCGGCGCCACTTCAGGTAGAACTCAAGACTGCGGGTGGCCTGCCGGTATCGGGTGCGACGGTGGCGTGGTCCACCAGCGCCGGCACCTTGGCCAGCGCCACCAGCAGCACCAATGCCGCGGGCATCGCCAGCAACACGGTCACTGCGTCCGTCGCGGGCGCCGTCCAGGTGCGCGCCACCTCAGCCCTCGCCTCGGCACCCGCCGTGTTCGACCTCGACGGCGCGCTGGCGAGCCTGTCGGGCCTCACGGCTACCCAGCGCAGCGTTGCCGAGGCGATAGACGAGCTGTGCCCTGCACTGGCGGCCCTGCCTACGCGCACGGCACCTCAGCAGGACCTGCTGCTGCGCTGCCAGGACCTGACCGTCGCCGCAGGCTTGGACCCAGCGGCCACGGTCACGGCCCTGGACCAGTTGATGGCAAACGTGGCGCTGACCCAGGTGAACGCCGCCTTCAGCGCGGCACAGTCGCAGTTCCAGAACCTCAAGACGCGCATTGCCGCGCTGCGCAGCGGCACCGGCGGTACCGGCTTTGGCGGGCTTGCGCTCAACACGGCCAACGGGCCGATGTCTTTGGAAACCCTGGGAGGCGCGTTCGCCGACGGCGTCGATCCCGCCGAAGTGGGCGGTGATTTCAGCCGCTGGGGATTCTTCGCCGCAGGCAACATCGGCAAGGGCGACGCCGATGCCGGCACCAGCAGCCCCGCGTATGACTACGACGTGGATGGCGTCACGGCAGGCGTGGACTACCGCAAGAGCGACAAATGGATCGTTGGTGGCTCACTCGGCTACACCCGGCAGGAAACCGAGCTACCAGGCGACATTGGCGGCCTGGACACCAGCGGCTGGAGCGTCTCGGCCTACAGCACTTACTACCAGGCCGACAGTTGGTACATGGACGGCGTGGCCACCTGGGGCAGCAACGACTACGAGTTGCTGCGCCAGATCAACTACACCCTGCCAGTGGCCGGCGGCGGCAGCACCAGCATCAACCAGGTAGCGAAGGCCGATTCGGGCGGCGACCTGCTCTCCACGGCATTCACCTTCGGCCGCGATTTCAACCGCGGCGCGCTCGGCATCGGCCCCTACGGGCGTCTGCTTTACACCCGCCTCACCTTTGACGATATCAACGAAGCGCTGCTGCCGGGCCTGCCTGGCAATGGCCTGGGCTTGACCATCGAGAACCGCGACGTAACCTCGCTGGCAAGCGTGCTGGGCAGCAAGCTCACCTATACGTACAGCACTGACTGGGGCGTGCTGATGCCGCACCTGCAGCTCGAGTGGGAGCATGAGTTCAAGGACGACCCCCAGGCCATCGAGGCAAGGTTCATCAATGACCCCACCGGCAGCGCAATGCTGGTGAGCGGCGATCCGCTGGACACCGACTACTTCCGGTTGGGCTTGGGCCTTTCAATGGTGCTTACGCGCGGCCGCTCGGGCTTTTTCTACTATGAGCAGCTGCTGGGCCGGAACGGCATGTCGCAGTGGAACCTGGCCGTGGGACTGAGGTTGGAATTTTGATCTGCCCCGCCTGCACGTCCCGCCGGTCGCCCCCGCCCTGCCTTTGGCGCCGGCACTTGCTTGCGGGCGGGCGCCGGCGGAACGCATTATGACGGCCATGTCCTACGTCCTCCCACCGCCGCTCCGCGCCAGGCACCGACCATGATCGAGTTCGGGCACTCCAGCCACGTTGGCCTGCGCCGCGAGCTCAACGAGGACACTTACTACGCCGATGCCGAGTTGGGGCTGTGGCTGGTGGCCGATGGCATGGGTGGGCATGAATTCGGCGAGGTCGCCAGCGCCTTGGCGCGCGACGCGGTGGTGCGCGAAGTGCGCGCCGGTCGACCATTGGCGGACGCAATCCGTCGCGCCGACGAAGACATCATCCGGCACAGCCGCCAACGTGCCGAAAGCCTGCCGATGGGCACCACGATGGTGGCCCTGCGCATCCAGGACCACCGCTTCGAGCTGGCCTGGGTGGGCGACAGCCGCGCCTACCTCTGGAACGGCCAGCTGCGCCAGCTTTCCTCCGACCACAGCTATGTGCAGGAGCTGATTGACCAGGGCGCCATCACGGCAGAACAGGCGCGCGCGCACCCGCACCGAAACGTCGTCACCCAGGCCTTGGGCGTCACCGACCCGCAAAACCTGAAGGTGGAAACCCTGTCGGGCGAACTGCGCCCAGGCCAGCAACTGCTGCTTTGCAGCGATGGCCTCACGGAAGAAGTGGACGACGCTGGCATCGGCGCGCTGATGGCCAAAGCCGAACTCTCCAGCCAGGAGTGCGTGGACCACCTGGTATCAGCCGCACTGGACGGCGGCGGCTCGGACAACGTCACCGTCATCGTGCTGCGCCGCAGCTGATCCCGCGTCAGCCCGTCGGCGGCGCCGGCGGAAGCACCGGCACTTCGCCCATCTCCCCCGCTGCCGCTGCCTCCTGCAGCTGCTTGAGATACGCATCCTCGCCGTCCACCGCCAGGCCCGAGCGGGCGATGACGCCGCACTGGGTCCAGCGCTGCGCGGCGCAGGCCTTGTGGCCAAAACTCCGGTAGAACGCCACCACGCCGGCAACGCCGGCCTTGGCCCGGGCATTTTCCGGATCCAGCGCCAGTGCCTGCCGGTAGTAGCCCAGTGCGCTGTCGTCGTCGGGCAGCGTGAGTTTGCGGCCCAACTCCACCCGGGTGCCGTAGTCGAACAGTTGATCGCCGGCATTGAGCAGGCGGTCGACTTCATCCTGGTCTGAGCTATCCACCGGCTTGGGCAGCTCGAATCCCGCCGGCAGTGCGTCTTGCGGCTGGGACGCCGGCTGCGCGACACCCGCCACCGAACCAGCGTCGGCGGCAGTGCCGGCCTCGGGTGCAGCCGATAGCCACCACCAGGCCAGCAGCGCGGCGGCGCCCAATCCAGCGGCGCCTGCAGCGGGCATCACCCAGGCGCGCCGAGCGCGCTCGCTGGCGACCCGCACGCGCGTGCGCTGCTGGGTGGCCGAGCCACCGGCGATACGCTGGCTGCTGCCGGGCTTGCGCGTGCTGGTTTCCTGCAGCACCGCGCCCTGCGGCGCGGTATCCAGCAGCGCTTGCAGCGCGTCCACGAACGCCGCGCCGGTGTTGTATCTCTGCGTGGCCTGCTTGGCCATCAACCCGCTCACCAGCGGCTGTAGCCACTCGTAGGGTTCGGGCAGCGTGGGCACCGGATGGGTGACGTGCATCAGGGCTACGGTGAAGGGATCGGCAGCCTGGTAGGGCGGCGTCCCCACCAGCATTTCGTAAAGGACGGTGCCCAGGCTATACAGGTCCGAGCGCCCGTCGACGGGCTCGCCGCGCGCCTGCTCGGGGCTCATATAGTCGGGCGTGCCGATGGAGGCGCCCGCCACCGTGGAACTGTTGCTGCCGTCCATGGCCTTGGCGATGCCGAAATCGGCCAGCACCACCCGGCCATCCTTGCGGAACAGCACGTTGCCGGGCTTCACGTCGCGATGCACGAAGCCCTTTTCATGGGCGAAATCCAGGCCGTGGGCGATGTCGGTGGCCACGTCCAGAATGTGCGCCACGCTCAGGCCGCCGGTGGTGATGCGCTCCTTGAGAGTGCCGCCGGGGATGTACTCGGCCGCCAGGTAATAAATGCCGGCGTGGCTGCCGATGTCATACACCGTCACCAGGTTCGGGTGCTGCAGACGGGCGGTGATCTTGCCCTCCACCACGAAGCGGCTGGCGAACTCGGCATTGGCCGCCAGCACCGGCGACATCACCTTCAGCGCCACCTCGCGGTCCAGGGATTCCTGCACCGCCAGGAACACCGAGGCCATGCCACCCTCGCCGATCGGCCGCAGGATCCGGTAGCCGGGGATATTGATATCTACCGAGGTAAGCAGGACCGTAGCGTTCAAGACGACCTCGCTGGCAGTGGACGACCCTGATTATCCATCTTGGCCGCTCACGCTGCCGCTTCGGGCCACAGGCGCTTGCCGCCGGCCTTGGTGGCGATTTTCTGCAGCCGCGCCTCATGCGCCGCTGCTTCCTCGGGGCTGGCGCGCAGCACGCGCTGGGCCCCGGGCGCCGGCGCCTGCAGGCGCGCGGCCTGCGCCGCGCGGCCATCGCCTGCAGGTGCCAGTCCCAAGTCGCCCTGGCCTGCGGTGAGGCCCAGGTACACCTCGGCCAACAGTTCGGCGTCCAGCAGGGCGCCGTGCAGCTTTCGGTGGCTGTTGTCCACGCCCAGCCGCTTGCACAGCGCGTCCAGTGAATTGCGCTGGCCCGGGAAGCGTTCGCGCGCCATGGCCAGGGTGTCGAGCACGCTGGCGTGGTCGGACAGGCGGCCGTAGTGCGCGCCAGCGAGGGACAGTTCGTGATTGAGGAAACCTACGTCGAAGCTGGCGTTGTGGATGATCAACTCGGCCCCGCGCAGGAAATCCAGCAGCTCGTCGAGCACGGATTCGATGCGGGGCTTGTCGAGCAGGAACTCCAGGCTCAGCCCGGTCACTTCCTGCGCGCCGGGCTCCATCTCGCGGCCCGGATTGAAGTAGCGCTGGAACTGTCGCCCGGTGGGCCGGCGCTCGATCAGCTCGATGCAGCAGACTTCGACGATGCGATTGCCCTTTTCCCAGGACAGGCCGGTGGTTTCGGTATCAAGCACGATCTGGCGCATGGTTCGGGCTCAGCTCCTGAATTTTTCGGCGGCGGCGCGCGCCAGCTTGTCCACGCGCTCGTTTTCCACATGACCAGCGTGGCCCTTGACCCAGCGCCACTGCACCCGGTGCGGTGAAGCCGCGGCCTGCAGGCGTTCCCACAGATCCCGGTTCTTCACCGGGTCGCCGCCGGCGGTTTTCCAGCCGCGGCGGATCCACGCCGGCAGCCATTCGCCGATGCCCTTCTGCACGTACTGGGAATCGGTGGACAGCACCACTTCGCAGGGAGTCTTGAGCGCCTCCAGCGCCATGATGGCCGCCAGCAGCTCCATGCGGTTGTTGGTGGTCAATGCTTCGCCGCCGGCCAGTTCGCGCTCGCGGCCCTCGTGCAGCATCAGGGCGGCCCAGCCGCCCGGCCCGGGGTTGCCCAGGCAGGCGCCGTCAGTGTGGATGTCCACGGATTTCATCGTTGGCTTGGCTTCCATGCGTTGGGTATCGATCAGCCGGCACTCATGCCGGGGCGGAACTTGAGGGACGAAGAAGGCAAGCGCAGCGGCGTCAGCCCGGCATCGCGGCGGCGCGCCACCACCAGGCTGGCCACGCGCAAGCGGGCGGCCAGCGCATTGCCGCGCCGCGGATCGATGTCCACCCGATCCGACGAGCCCAGCAGCGGGCCGAGATAGCTGCGGCGCTGCACGTCCATGCCCGCCTGCCCCACCTGCTGCGCCACCGCGGCGGGATCCATCGGGTGCAGGCCCTTGAAGGCCCAGCGCAGGCGGCACGGGCTCCAAGGGTTGAGGGTAATCAGCAGAGCGGCGCCATCGGGCCTGAGCACGCGGGCAATCTCGGAAAGCAGGCCCGCGGGGTCGGGCGAAGTTTCAAGCACGCACAGGCCATAGACCAAGGCCAGGCTGGCGTCGGCAAAAGGTAACCGGGTGTCGCTGCAGCACAGTTCGCCGGCGAAGCCATCGCGCTGGCGATGCAGGCTGAGCACGGTAGCCAGCATGTTGCCCGACAGGGCAGGTGCCACCGCTTCGGTGGGTCGCAGGTACAGGCCGGTGTGGCCAAAAACGCGAGTGAGTTCGGGCGCGGCCTGGCGTTGGACTTCGTGCAGCATGCGCAGCGAGCCGTCCCGGCCGAACCAGCCATCGGCGGAGGCAGCGGGTTGACGCAGGGCGGGAGCCGGGGGCATGGTCGCAATTCTGCGTCATTGGCGCGCCCTAGGTCACCCCGTGCTGCGCGCCATTGCCCTGCCCGCTCTCCAGGACAACTACATCTGGCTGCTCGCCGCGTCGGGCGGCGAAGTCGTGGTGGTGGATCCGGGTGAGCCTGGGCCGGTGCTGCAGGCAGCCGCCGACGGCCTGCGTCCGGTGGCCGTGCTGCTGACCCACCACCACGCCGACCATGTCGGCGGCGCGCAGGCGCTGTGCGAGCAGTTCGAAATCCCCTGCTATGCCCCTGTGGACGAGCGCATCCACGCGCCCTGCCAGCGCGTCGGCGCGGGCGACACGGTCCGCGTGCCGGAGTTGGGCCTGGCGCTGGACGTGATTGCCGTTCCCGGGCACACGCTCAGCCATGTCGCGTTCCACGGTGGTGGCCAGCTGTTTTGCGGCGACACTCTCTTCAGCCTGGGCTGTGGTCGCATGTTTGAAGGGCAGCCAGCGCAGATGCTGGCCTCGTTGGACCGTTTGGCGGCGCTGCCGCCGGACAGCGCCGTCTGCTGTGGCCATGAGTACACGCAGGCCAATGGCCGCTTCGCCGCGGCCGTAGAGCCGCGCAACGCAGCGCGGGACGCCCGCCTGGCCCAGGTGCGCGCCCTGCGCGCCCAGGGTCTGCCCAGCCTGCCCAGCACGATAGGCAGCGAGCGGGACTGCAACCCGTTCCTGCGCCTCGACCAACCCGGCGTGCTTGCCAGCCTCGCCCAGCGCCTGGGCCGACCACCGCAGGACCGCAGCGAGGCCTTCGCCACCCTGCGCCAATGGAAGGATGTGTTCGAGACATGACCCGTCGCCGCCGCCTGCTGCCCTGCCTTTGCGCTCTGATGATGCTGCTGGCCGCCTGCCAGCCGCAGGTGAAGCCGCCCCAGGAAGGGCCGCCCGAGCCGCCCGAGCCGGCCACGGCTGTCGAAATCAATTCGCCACCGCCGGCCGCCGCCGCAGGCGCTGCCGACGCGGCGCCCCTGCCACCGCCCGAGTCCAAGCGGATGGACACCGGCGCCGAGGTATTCGACGCCATGATCGCGCGCTTCTCGGCGCCGGTGTGCGTGGACGGCCCGCACAACCGGAAGTGGCGCAAACGCTACGCCGGCTATCCCGACGCCTTCGCCAAGCATCTCGAGCAGATTCTGCCGCTGATGGCCTATGTGTTGGAGGAAGTTCAGCGCCGCGACCTGCCGGGCGAATTCGTCCTGCTGCCCATCGTGGAAAGCTGGTATCGCCCTGAAGCCATCGGCCCGGGCGGACCGGCCGGCATGTGGCAGATGATTTCCAGCACGGCGCGCAACCACGGCATTCGCATCCAACCCGGTTACGACGGCCGGCTTTCGCCGGTGGAATCCACCGACGCGGCGCTGTCCTACCTGGAGGCACTGAGCAAGCTGTTCAACGGCGAGTGGCGCGCCATGTCGATGGGCTACAACGCGGGCGAATACCGAATCCTGCGCGCGTTCCGCAACACCGGCGACCAGCGCGTGTCCGGCGAAAGCCACCTGCCCCGCGGCCTCTCGCGCACAACTTACGACTACGTCGCCAAGCTGCACGCACTGGCCTGCCTGATCGCCAAACCCGAGCGCCATGGCCTGGTGCTGCCGCGCGACGCCCGCTTCGTGCCGCTGGCGCGCATGACCCTGCCCGAGGGCGCGCAGAGCCTGGACGAGGCCGCGCGCCAACTCGGCACCGATGCCGCGCGCTTGCGCGCGCTCAACCCCGCGTACCGGCAGGGCCGGGTGGTGGCCGGGGTGCCGCGCGAGGTGCTGGCGCCGGCGAGCGCGCTGAGCCAAGTGGCCGCAGCCAGCGACGGGGCCGCAGCCACCGATACGCCATCAGGATCGCCGCGCAGCCATCAGGTGCAGCGCGGCGACACGCTCTCGCGCATCGCCTCCCGGCACGGCGTCCCGCTCCGGCAGCTGTTCAAGCTCAATGGCCTCAGCAGCCGATCCATCCTTCAGCCCGGCCAGGTGATCCGAATCGACCCCTGAGCCCGCATCGCCACCGTGCTTGGCGGTATGGGCCGCTGCGGGTGAAACTAAGCATTCATCGCCGCCCCGGGGCGGCTACAGGAGCAGGACCATGGGTTTTCTTTCCGGCAAGCGCGCCCTGGTGGTTGGTGTCGCCAGCCAGCGTTCCATTGCCAGCGGCATCGCTGACGCGATGTACCGCGAAGGTGCGGAGCTGGCTTTCACTTACCAGAACGACAAGCTCAAGTCGCGCGTGGAAGCGGCGGCGGCCGACTGCAAGTCCGATATCGTGCTGCCGCTGGACGTGGCCGAGGACGCGCAGATCGAGGCGGTGTTCACCGAACTGGCCAAGCGCTGGGATGGCTTTGACATCCTGGTGCACTCGGTGGGCTACGCTCCCCGCGAGGCCATCGAGGGCGAGTTCCTGGACGGCCTGACGCGCGAGAATTTCCGCATCGCCCACGACATTTCCAGCTACAGCCTGGCGGCGCTGGCCAAGGCAGCGCGGCCGATGATGAAGGGCCGCCACGGCAGCATCCTGACGCTGAGCTACCTGGGAGCCGAGCGCGCCTTGGCCAACTACAACGTCATGGGCCTGGCCAAAGCCAGCCTGGAGGCGAACGTGCGCTACCTGGCGCTCAACCTCGGGCCCGAGGGCACTCGGGTGAATGCCATTTCCGCCGGCCCGATCAAGACGCTGGCGGCGGCGGGCATCGCCAACTTCCGCAAGATGCTGGGCCACGTGGAGTCCCATGCGCCGCTGCGCCGCAGCGTCACCATCGACGATGTGGGCAACGTGGCTGCGTTCCTGTGTTCGGACCTGGCCGCGGGCGTGACCGGCGAGATCACCTACGTGGACGCCGGCTACAACATCCTGGGCATGACCGGGATCGGCGAGGGCTAGGCGCCCCCGCCGCTGGCTTACAGGCGGGTCTCGGCCACCGTCACGGTGTAGTGCTTGCGCAGCGACTTCACGTAGTCCTGGTACTCGACGAAGCCGCGCGCCTGCGCCAGCTGTTCGCGCAGCTGGGTGCGGGTTTCGTCGGTCAGCGCGTCGAGTTTGCCCGGCACGACGGCAGTCACCGCCAGCAGCGCGTGGCGGTCAGGCGCCAACTCGGCGATGCCCAGGCCCAGCGTCTTGCCCTCGGGTGCCGGAAGCCGGAAGGCTTCTTCCAGCAGCGCTGGCGGCAGCTGCGCCCGGCGATCCACGCCGGGCACGGTGGCAACGGTGCGACCCAGTTCGGCAGCCAGCGCGTCGAAGCTCTCGCCCTTTTTGGCGCGCGCCAGCAAAGCTTCGGCCTGGGCCAGCGAGGCCTTGGCCAAACGGTCGGCGTTGAAATCAGACAGCACGCGGTCGCGCACCTGCGCCAGCGGCAGCGCCGCTTCGGGCTGCACTTCAACGACGTGGATGACAACGACATGGTTGGGGCCGATCTCCAGCGTATCGCTGACCTGACGCTCCAGCCGCTGGCTGTCGCTGAACGCGGCATCGCGCACCACGGGCAGCGCAGCAATGCCGTCGCCCTGGGTCCGGCCGAACAGCCCGCTGCGCTTGAGCGGCAGGCCCGCGGCCTCGGCGGCGGGGGCCAGCGCGGTGGGGTCCTTGTAGACGCGCTCGAGCAGGCGCCCGCTCAGGTCGCTGAAGACACGGTCGCGTTCGGTGGCCAGGTAGTCGGCCTCAAGTTCTGCGCGCACTTCTTCGAAGGAGCGTTCGCTGCCCGGGGTCAATTCACGCAGTGAGATGACGTGCCAGCCGTCCGGCGTACGCACCGGATCGGTCACTTGGCCAGGCTGCTCAAGGGCAAACAGCGCCTGTTCGAACGCCGGCGCGAACAAGCCCGCTTCCACCACGCCCAAGTCGCCACCGTCGGCCTTGGAGCCCAGGTCTTCGGACGCTTCGCGCGCCAGCGCGGCGAAGTCGGCGCCCTCGGCGCGTGCGCGCGTCACCAGGGCTAACGCCCGCGCCAACGCGGCGCTGTCGGTGGCTTCGTCGGCGTCGGCGGGGGCATTGATGAGAATGTGCGAGGCGCGACGCTGCGGCTCGGTGACGAAGCGCGTGCGCAGCTCGTCGTAGCGCGCGCGCAGGCTTGCCTCGTCGGCGGCTACCGGTGCCTCGAGCGTGGCGCCGTCAATCTCGACGTATTCCACCGCCACTTTCTCTTCGCTGCGGTAGCGCGACGCGTTGGCGTCGTACCAGGCCTGCAGCTGGGCGTCGGTGGGCGGCGTAGCCGGCAGTGACGGCGTGGGCAGGTCAATCAGGCTCAGATCGCGGGTTTGCTGGCTCAGGCGCAAGAAGGCCTCCAGCTCGGCGTCGCTGGCCAAGGCCGACGCAATAATCTGGCTGGGCAGGGTGCGGCGCGCCATGTCGGCGCGCATGCTGGCCATGAACTGGGCGTGGCTCATGTTCTGGCCGGCCAGCGCCAACCGATAGCGGTCGGGACTATACATTCCTTTCTCGTCCTGGAATTCCGCCATGGCCTTGAGCTCTTGCGCCACGTCGGCCTCCCCTACGCGGATGCCATCGCGCTCGGCCACCAACGCCAGCAGCTGCTCGTCCACCAGCGAGTCAAGCACCAAGCGCTTGTTGTCCAGCGATTCGAACGCCTCGTTATCGAAGGCCTCGCCCTGGCGGGTGCGCTCCTGGGCCCGGCTCTGCTCGAACCGGCGCCGGAACTCGTCCTGCGACACTTCGCGCACCTGCTCGCCCCAGATCATGAACTTGGGCGGCCCTTCGATCTTGGCCGCATAGGTCTCGATATTGGGGGCGAAATACGAGTCGATGCCAAAGAACGCCATCGTGATGATGACCAGTCCCAGGATGACGAAGGCGATCCAGCCGGAGGATTTTTCGCGGATTCTCTCGAGCATTTTGGCTAAGCCGTTGGTTGGTGGTCCCGGTGGTTCCGGAGCCGGAAAAAACGAAGGCGCCCTTGTGGGGCGCCCTCGAGGATATGGCGGAGTGGACGGGACTCGAACCCGCGACCTCCGGCGTGACAGGCCAGCATTCTAACCAACTGAACTACCACTCCGCTGAATCACTTGCTGGTGGGTGCTGAGGGTTTCGAACCCCCGACCCTCGCCTTGTAAGGGCGACGCTCTACCGCTGAGCTAAGCACCCTTACAAGACAGCTAGTTTACCGCATCCTTGAGCGCTTTGCCAGCCTTGAAGGCCGGATTCTTCGAGGCCTTGATGTTGATGGTGTCGCCGGTCTGCGGGTTGCGGCCCTGGCGGGCGGCGCGCGTGCGGACAGAGAAGGTACCAAACCCAACCAGAGTGATGGTCTCACCGCTCTTGAGGGCCGCCTTGATCACGTCGATAACAGCGTCGACGGCGCGGCCGGCGTCAGCCTTGGACATCTCGGCGCCATCGGCGACGGCACTCGTAAATTCGGCTTTGTTCATTATTGACTCCCTAAGCGGGCTGGACCCGCAATCTGAAAAACCGAACCCCGCCGGCATACGCCTGGCGCTGGAGCCCGATCCACTTATGCCACCGCGCCAGGTTCCTGGCACCGCGATGCTTGCCTAGATTTATACCAGCCGGATTTTACCCGCGCAATACGCGAGAGCCATATATTTCGCGGGTTTCCGGGTTTTTCGTCGGCATCCAACTCAGTGCGTCAGCGAGGCGATTGCGGCGTCCTTGGCGCCGGTGTCGGACGTGCTTTCCGGCGACGGATCGCCGCTGGGTTCCCGTGCCAATGGACGAACGAGCGCGATGTCGAGCACCTGGTCTATCCACTTGACTGGAACGATCTCAAGGCCTTGGGTCACGTTCTTGGGAATGTCCGCAAGGTCCTTGCGATTCTCCTCGGGAATGATCACGGTTCGAATGCCACCCCGCAGCGCCGCGAGCAGCTTTTCCTTCAGGCCGCCGATGGGCAGCACGCGGCCGCGCAGGGTGATCTCGCCGGTCATGGCCACGTCCGATCGGATGGGCACCCCCGACAGCACGGACACCAGCGCGGTGACCATGGCAATGCCGGCACTGGGGCCGTCCTTGGGCGTGGCGCCCTCTGGCACGTGCACGTGGGTATCGAACTTGTTGTGGAACTCGGTATCCAGGCCCAAACGCTCGCTGCGCGAGCGCACCACGCTGTAGGCCGCCTTGGCCGATTCCTGCATCACGTCGCCCAACTGGCCGGTGAGTATCAGCTGGCCCTTGCCGGGCAGCAGGCTGGCCTCGATCTGCAGCAGGTCGCCGCCCACTTCGGTCCAGGCCAAGCCGGTGACCAGCCCCACTTCGTGTTCCTGCTCGGCGCGTCCGAAATCGAAGCGCTGCACGCCCAGGTACTTGTCCAGGTTCTTGGACGAGACGCTGATGGCCATGAGCTTGCCGCCCTTGCGCGGTCCGGCCAGCGCGATTTCCTTCACCACCTTGCGGCAAATCTTCGACAGTTCGCGCTCCAAGTTGCGCACGCCAGACTCACGGGTGTAGTAGCGCACGATGTCGCGTACCGCCGCTTCGTTCACCTTCAGCTCGCCCGCCTTCAGCCCGTTCGCCTTGAGCTGCTTGGGTAACAGGTAGCGCTCGGCGATGTGCAGCTTCTCATCCTCGGTGTAGCCCGGGAGGCGGATCACTTCCATGCGATCCAGCAGCGGGCCCGGGATATTCAGCGAATTGGCGGTGGCGACGAACATCACCTCGGACAGGTCGAGGTCCACTTCCAGATAGTGGTCATTGAACGAATGGTTTTGCTCCGGGTCCAGCACCTCCAGCAGCGCCGATGACGGATCGCCGCGGAAGTCCATGCTCATCTTGTCGATCTCGTCGAGCATGAACAGCGGGTTCTTGCTGCCCACCTTGCTCAGGTTCTGCACGATCCGGCCCGGCATGGAGCCGATGTAGGTGCGGCGATGGCCGCGGATTTCCGCCTCGTCGCGCACGCCGCCCAGCGACATGCGTACGAACTTGCGGTTGGTGGCCTTGGCCATGGACTGGCCCAGCGAAGTCTTGCCCACGCCCGGCGGGCCCACCAAGCAAAGGATGGCGCCTTTCATCTGTTTCACGCGCAGCTGCACCGCGAGGTACTCGAGGATGCGCTCCTTCACTTTTTCCAGGCCGTAGTGGTCGGCGTCCAGCACGTCCAGCGCTGCCTTCAGGTCCTTGCGGATCTTGCTGCGCTTCTTCCACGGCACGCCCACCAGCCAGTCGATGTAGTTGCGCACCACGGTAGCTTCGGCCGACATGGGCGACATCTGCTTGAGCTTGTTGAGCTCGGCGCGGGCCTTGGCTTCCACTGGCTTGGGCATTCCGGCGGCGGCGACTTTCTTGGCCATTTCCTCAAGTTCGTTGGGCGCTTCGTCCAGGTCGCCCAGCTCCTTCTGGATCGCCTTCATTTGCTCGTTGAGGTAGTACTCGCGCTGGCTCTTTTCCATCTGCGACTTGACCCGGCCGCGGATACGCTTCTCGATTTGCTGCACGTCGATCTCGCCGTCCACCAGGCCGATCAGCCGCTCCATGCGCTGGCCAACATCCAAGGTTTCCAGCAGCTGCTGCTTGTCGGAAAGGCGCGCGCCCAAATGCGCTGAAATGGTGTCGGCAAGGCGGCTGGGATCGTCGATGCCCGACAGGGTGGTGAGCAGCTCGGGGGGCAGCTTGCGGTTGGTCTTGACGTACTGCTCGAACAGGGTCATCAGCGAGCGCTGAGTCACCTCCAGCTCACGCTCTTCGCGCTCACAGCCCGAGTCCACTTCGTTGCCGGTAGCGGTAAGGGCGCCGTCGCGATCACCGTAACCATCGATGGCCACGCGCGCCGAACCCTCCACCAGCACCTTGATGGTGCCATCGGGCAACTTGAGCAACTGCAGCACCTGGGCCAGCGTGCCCACGGCGTAGAGGTCGTCGGCGCCCGGATCGTCGATGTCCGGGCTCTTCTGGGCAATCAGCAGGATCTGCTTGTCGCCGGCCATGGCCTGGTCCAGCGCCTTGATCGAGCGGTCGCGGCCAACGAACAGTGGGATCACCATGTGCGGGTAGACCACCACGTCGCGCAGTGGCAGCACGGGCAGATCCAGGCGGTTGGGCACGGGGGCGGTGTCTGGCATGGAAATCTCCATTGGGGGCAAGTTCCCCCTTGGCTCAGGTTATGGGGTTCCGGGCGACGGCTTGCAAGTTATTCCCGCCAACAAAAAACGGGCCGGAAAGACCGGCCCGTTATCAAGCACTTGCAGCCTAAGCATCAGTCGCCCGAGGCGGCTTTTGGCGCAGCTGGGGCGCTGGAGTAGATCAGGTAAGGTTCGGTCTGGTGGTTGATGACCGACTCATCCACCACGACCTTGCTGACGTTTTCCAGCGACGGCAGGTCGTACATGGTGTCCAGCAGCACCGATTCCATGATCGTGCGCAGGCCGCGGGCGCCGGTCTTGCGCTTGAGCGCGCGCTTGGCCACCGCCATCAGGGCGTCAGGGCGCACTTCCAGCTCCACACCTTCCATCTCGAAGAGCTTCTTGAACTGCTTGGTGATGGCGTTCTTGGGCTCGGTGAGGATCTTCATCAGCGCCGCCTCGTCAAGCTCCTCGAGCGTGGCGACCACGGGCAGGCGACCGACGAACTCGGGGATCAGGCCGAACTTGATCAGGTCCTCTGGCTCGACCTCGGCCAGCAGCTTGCCAACTTCGATCTTGCGCTCGCTTGACTTGACCTTGGCGCCGAAACCAATGCCACCGGCCTCGGTGCTGCGCGCCTGGATGATCTTGTCCAGGCCGGCGAACGCGCCGCCGACGATGAACAGGATGTTGCGGGTGTCCACCTGCAGGAATTCCTGCTGCGGGTGCTTGCGGCCGCCCTGCGGCGGTACCGAGGCCACGGTGCCCTCGATCAGCTTGAGCAGGGCCTGCTGCACGCCTTCACCGGACACGTCGCGGGTGATGGACGGGTTCTCCGACTTGCGCGAGATCTTGTCGATTTCGTCGATGTAGACGATGCCGCTCTGTGCCTTCTCGACGTCGTAATCGCACTTCTGCAGCAGCTTTTGGATGATATTTTCGACGTCCTCGCCAACGTAGCCAGCCTCGGTGAGGGTGGTGGCGTCAGCGATGGTGAAGGGGACGTTGAGCAGGCGCGCCAAGGTCTCGGCCAGCAGGGTTTTGCCCGAGCCGGTGGGGCCGATGAGCAGGATGTTGGACTTCGACAGTTCGATGTCGTCGTTCTTGATCCGGCTCTCGATGCGCTTGTAGTGGTTGTACACCGCCACCGAAAGGGTCTTCTTGGCGCGGTGCTGGCCAATGACGTACTGGTCGAGCACCTCGAGGATCTCGCGCGGCTTGGGCAGGTGGTTGCGGG
>JANNQY010000322.1:0-3531 GCA_031400995.1 Lysobacteraceae bacterium | reverse complement strand
CGCGGCATCGTGCTCACGGGCGGCGAGCGGGTTTATTCCGGCGGCATGGACGTGCCGCATTTGATGTCGCTGGAGCGCGGGCCGCTGGTCGCCGCCTGGTCCACGCTGTTCGCTGCCGCACGTGCCATCGCCGGTTCAGAGCTGCCGGTGGTTGCGGCCATCGCCGGCCATGCGCCGGCCGGCGGCTGCGTGCTGGCGCTGTGCTGCGACTACCGGGTGATGGCCAGCGGCCCCTTCCGCATCGGCTTGAACGAAGTGCAGGTGGGCCTGGTGGCGCCCGACGCCATCCAGTACCTGCTGCGCCGCGCCGTGGGCACCGCGCGCGCGGAACGCTTGCTGGTGGCCGGCACGCTGGTGGAGGCCGCGCAGGCACATGCCCTGGGCCTGGTGGACGAATTGGCCGAGCAAAGCCAGGTGCTGGCGCGCGCCGTCGCCTGGCTCGAAGACTTGCTGCAGCGCCCCGCAACGGCCATGCAGGCCACCCGCCGCATCGCCCGCGCCGACGTGGTGGCCGCGCTGGCGGGTTTCGACGACCGGCTGCTGGAAGGATTCATCGACGATTGGTACGCGCCCGATACCCAGGCCGCCCTTCAAGCCCTGTTGGTCAAACTTAAAAAGTAGGCATACATTAATGACGGCTCACGGGAAAACGTCGGCGCCCTGAGTGAACTACCCATCCAAGCGGCATAGGACCCGGAGGAATTGTTCATGCGAACCCAAGCATTTTCGTCTCGAGCGGCAAGTTTCTTCCTCGCGATCGGCTGCGCGGTCCTGGGCGCCCCTGGCTGCAACAAGTCACCAGAACCCACGGCAGCCCTCCCGGCCCCGCCCACCGTCGGGGTATCCCAGCCGGGCGCCGACCTGATAGTCCATGGCGGCAGCATCCTGACAATGCAGGGCGACAAACCCGTCTATGTCGAAGCCGTGGTGGTCTCGGACGGAAAGATCGAGTTCGCTGGCAGCACTGTCGAGGCGATGCGTCGACGGCATGACGGCACCGTCGTGAGGGACCTGGGCGGGAAAGCGATGCTCCCCGGCTTCGTTGACGCCCACGGCCACTTCATCAACGCGCCCACGCTTTCCAAACAGGTGAATGTCTCACCCTCGCCGGTCGGTGTCGGCGACTCGGTGGCGGCCATCGTCTCGGCCCTATACGATTGGCAGGACAAGGCCAAGGTCCCCGATGGCGGCTGGATCCAGGCGTGGGGCTATGACGACTCAATGGTGCAGGGCGGCAAGCTGACGAAGCATGATCTCGACGCCGCCTTCCCAAACCACCGAGTCATGGTCCTGCATGTGTCATTGCATGGTGCCGTGCTCAACTCCCAAGCGCTCGATTGGGCCGGCATCACGGCCGACACCCCAACACCGGAAGGGGGAATCATTGCTCGCGGTCCAGACGGCATGGATCCGGAGGGCCTGCTGATGGAAACCGCGTTCCTTCCGGTTTTTTCCAAGTTGCCGCAGCCCGAAGAGGCCGAGATGTTGGAACTTCTTGCGCCCGGTCAGATGATGTATGCCGAGAACGGATTCACCCTCGCCAACGAGGGCTACACCCATACCAAGGACATCCGATTGCTGCAAATGGCCGCGTCGCAGGGCCGGCTGTTCATCGACATCGTGGCGCTGCCCGGCTTCTCCGAGATGGACCAATGGCTCGGCAAGCCCGAATTCCCATTTGGCGAGTGGAACAACCGCCTGAAGCTTCAGGGGATAAAGATTACGCAAGATGGCTCGGTCCAGGGCAAGACCGCTCTATTTCTGGAGCCGCTGCTTACGGGTGGGCCGCAGGGCCAGGAGAACTGGCTCGGCAACAGCACGCTTCGCTACGAAGACTTTGCCAAGCTTTTCGATACGGCGCATAAGGCCGGCCTGCAGATCTTTGTGCACGCGAACGGCGACGGCGCCATCCAACAGGCGATCAAGGCCGCCGAGGCGGCCGGACTCAAGGCGGGAGACGATGCGCGCACGATCGTCATTCATTCCCAGATGCAGCGCCCCGAGGACCTGCCTCGGTATTCCGCGCTTGGGCTGACGCCGTCGTATTTCACGAATCACACCTACCTGTGGGGCGATGTGCATCGCAAGAACATCGGCGAGGAGCGGGCGGAGTTCATCAGCCCGATGGCGGCGGCCATGGATGCCGGCCTAAAGGCCTCAAACCACGCGGATTTCAACGTTACCCCGCTCGATGCATTCCTCATGCTTTGGACGTCGATGTCCCGCACAACCCGGACTGGCGTGGTGCTTGGACCGGATCAGCGCGTTGATGCCTATCGTGGCCTGCAGGCCCTTACCATCAACCCGGCCTGGGCCTATCGCGAAGAATCCCGCCGCGGTTCGATCGAGGTGGGAAAACTTGCTGATTTCGTCATCGTCAGCAGCGATCCGCTGACGACTCCGGTCGATCAGATTCGCGACATCACCGTGATTGAAACGATCAAGGAAGGGAAGACGATCTTCAGCCGCGAATAGCCTGGCGACGCGTCGTTCCGGCTTGGCAGCGACAGCCTTATTGCCCCACGGCCACCGGCCGCGTGGGGTCGTTCACCCAAGCGCTCCACGATCCGGCGTAGACGCGGGCGCCGTGCAGGCCGGCGTGCTCCATGGCCAGCAGGTTGTGGCAGGCGGTAACTCCTGAGCCGCAGCTCAGCACTACCTGCGAGGGCGGCCGGCCCTGCAGCAGGGCTTCGAAATCCGCGCGCAGCACCGCCGCCGGGCGGAACACCCCCGCCTCCAGGTTGCTTGGGTACGGCCGGTTCACCGCGCCGGGAATGTGTCCGGCCACTGGGTCCAGCGGCTCCACGGCGCCGGCGTAGCGTTCGGGCGAGCGCGCATCGATGAGCGCGCCGGGCGCGGCCGGCAACTGCGCCAACACTTCATCGGTGGTGGCGACGGCGCGCGGGTCGAATTCGCCAACGTACGCGCCGGGCTCCAACACCGGCGACGTCGATTCCATGGGTAAGCCCAGGGCCTGCCAGCGCGCCACGCCGCCATCCAGCACCGCAACGCGGCGGTGCCCCAGCAGGCGCATCAGCCACCAGAAGCGCGCGGCGGCCATGGCGCCGTCCCCCGCGTCGTAGGCCACCACTTGCACGTTGGGCGTTACGCCCAGGCGCACCAGCGCGCGGCTGAAATCCGCGGCGTCGGGCAGCGGATGGCGCCCGCAAGACGCCGACTTTCGATGGTCCGACAGATCGCGATCCAGGTGCGCATGGCCGGCGCCGGGCAAGTGCGACTCGCGCCAGGCGCGCTCGCCCGCATCGGCATCCCCGCCGGCCAGCACGTGGCGACAATCCACCAGGCAAAGATCGTCGCGATCCAACGCAGCGGCTAGTTCGGGCGCAGGGACCAACGTGCGCCAATCCATCAGGCCTGCTCCAGCCGGTGGCGGAAGTTCACCAGCATCGAAGCGGTAGCGCCCCAGATGCGATGCTCCTGATAACGATACTCCAGCAACCGCCGGCGTCGGCCCTGCCAGTCCACTTCCAGTTCTTGGACATTGGCCGCGTCGAGCAGGAAATCCAGCGG
>JANNQY010000321.1:0-14425 GCA_031400995.1 Lysobacteraceae bacterium | reverse complement strand
GGGCGCGCGGCTACTCGGCGGGCTTTCGAGGGCTGCATGCCTTCGCCGCTGCGCTTGCCGCGGGCTTCTTTGAGCGTCCAGAGCAGGTGGAAGCGGGCGCGCTGGTCGGGGCCGGGCGCGAGCGCGGCGACCTGCACGGCTTCTTCTGGCGCCAGAGCGAATTGCGACAGCGCCACCAGGTCGCGTTCGCGCGTTGACTGCTCCAGGTCCACGCCGATCGGCTGGTGTGCCACGGCGGCGGCGACGTCCGTGCCGCTGTGGCTCAATGACGCCCAGAGCGAAGGCCGGCCGCCGCAGCTCAGGCGCGGACGCGGGTCGTCCACCGTATCCAATCGCCATTGCCCGGGCTCGCCGCCGCAGGCCTGCGCTGCCAGCACGCGCGCCAGCCAGTGCCCGGCCAGGAACTGCCGCCGCCGCTGCGGCGCCGAGATCGCCAGCATGCGGTCGTGCTCGTGTTGGGTAAGCCAGGATTCTCCGGCGGCCAGCGCATCCCGCTCGACGTCGTCAAGGCTGCCTAGCCGCACCCTGGCGTGATTGATCAGCATGCTCGATACCGCCTGCGGGGACACCTGATGGCCAAGGACCGCTATCTTCCCACCGCCAGCGCGGCAAAGAAAAAGCCCGGCATGGCCGGGCTTTCTTGACGACGTTGAAGCTGGCGTCCCCACGGGGATTCGAACCCCGGTCGCTACCGTGAAAGGGTAATGTCCTAGGCCTCTAGACGATGGGGACTTGGAACTTTGATTTGAAGCCGTGTTGCTGAATAAGTGGTGGAGCTAATCGGGATCGAACCGATGACCTCTACAATGCCATTGTAGCGCTCTCCCAGCTGAGCTATAGCCCCACCGAAGGAAGAAGCGGAAGTTTAGAGAGGTGCCCGGGACTCGTCAAGCGCAGGCCGTGCTTTTTTCACCCTCGGATTCAGGCTCGATAGCGGTCAGGGTGTGCGGGCCATGCCCCTGCCCGTCCAGGTATTCAAGCCATTTATTGAGGAAACCGTTCATTCGCAGCCGGTGGTTCACCATCGCTTCCACGCTCGGGCGCAGCCCCAAAACGTCCTGCCAGTGGCGCCCGACATAGCAGTGGGTGACCTCGGCTTGGCAGGCGTCGCGGTAAAGCCGGACGTAGGCCGAGGGGTCGGGCTGGCCGGTCTGGGCGTCGCGCATGGGGTAGCTGATGCGCAACTCCACGGTGTAGGGGTGCTGCTCCAGTACGTCCACCAGCAGCTCCAGGCCCCCCGGAACTCGCGACGCGTAGCGTCCTGCGGCCAGCATCTGCGGCTGGAACATCCGGCTGAGGCGCTGGAAATTCTCGCCGTAGGTTTCCATGAGCCACGCAAAGCGGCTTAGGCGGGGCAAGGCGCGGTGTGGGGCGTTCGGGGCCGGCATGCAGGGATGCTAGCACGGCGATTTCGCGCTACCAGCGGCTAGAACATGTGCCGGTGGATGCCCTGCTGGGCCAGCACCTTGCCGGCGATTTCCTCGATGGACGTGTGCGTCGTGCTCAGCGCCGGGATGTTTTCCTGGCGGAACAGCGCCTCTGCGGCAATGACCTCGGCGCGGCAGGTTTCCAGGGTGGCGTAGCGCGAATTGGGCTTGCGCTCGCTGCGGATCTGCTGCAGCCGCACCGGGTCGATGGTGAGCCCGAACAGCTTGCGGCGGTGTGCGCGCAGGCGCTTGGGCAGTTCCAACACTTCCAAGTCTTCCTCGGTGAGCGGGTAGTTGGCGGCTTTCACGCCGTAGTGCAGCGCCATGTACAGGCAGGTGGGCGTCTTGCCGGAACGGGACACGCCCACCAGGATCACGTCGGCATCACCGTAGTGGATGTCCATGCCGTCGTCGTGCGTGAGCGCGTAGTTGGTGGCGTTGATGCGCTGCTCGTAGGCCGCGAAATCCACCATGCCGTGGGCCTGGCCCACCCGCGCCTCGCGCCTGACGCCCAGCTCCAGCTCCAGCGGGCTGATGAAGGGCGCAAATACATCCAGCATCAGCGCGTCGCTTTCGGCCAGCTTGGCGTTCAAGGCCAGGTCAATCACGGTATTGACGACGATCGGCCGGCAGCCGGCAAGGACGCCGGCGCGGCGGATTTCAGCCACCGCCGACTCGGCCTTGTCCAGGCTATCCACGAAGGCGATGCGGCGGGTGTCGAAATCCACCCCGCTAAATTGGGTCAGTACGCTGTGGCCGATGGTTTCGGCGGTGATGCCGGTGCCATCTGAAACGTAGAAAACCGGCCTTATGCCCGCCATGCCCTGCTCTCTCCTGCATCGTCATCGCTGCGGGCGTGAATACCCGACCGATCCAAGCTTGTCGGGGGTAGCCCCGGGGTCGCATCATACGCAGCTTGAGCCCTACTTCCGGGGTGCCTGCCGTCCGGCCGCACCTCCCCCTGCGTGAACGGAGATTCCCCTTTTGAACGCCGACGTCCTCTGGCTGCACGAACTCCGCCTCGCTGACCTGGCCCAGGTGGGCGGCAAGAATTCCTCGCTAGGCGAAATGATCGGCCACCTCGCGCAGCTGGGAGTGTCCGTGCCTGGCGGCTTCGCCACCACGGCTGACGGCTTCCGCCGCTTCATCGCCCACAACCAGCTCAGCCAGCGCATTTTCGACCGCCTGGCGGGCCTGGACGTCGAGGACGTGGACGCGTTGGTGCAGGCTGGCGGCCAGATCCGCGGCTGGGTAATGGACGCGCCGCTGCAGCCGGAGCTGGACCAGGCCATCCGCGACGGCTACCGCCGGATGTGCGCCGAAGCCGGCGCCAGCGACATCGCCGTGGCCGTGCGCTCCTCCGCCACCGCCGAGGACCTGCCTGATGCCAGCTTCGCCGGCCAGCAGGAAACCTTCCTCAATGTCACCGGTGAAGACGACGTAGTGCGCAAGGTGAAAGAAGTCTTCGCCAGCCTCTACAACGACCGCGCCATCGCCTATCGCGTGCACCAGGGCTTCAAGCACGAAGACGTGTTCCTGTCGGCGGGCGTGCAGCTGATGGTGCGGTCGGACATCGGTGCTTCGGGCGTGCTGTTCACGCTGGACACCGAGTCGGGCTTCCGCGACGTGGTGTTCATCACCGCCAGCTACGGGCTGGGTGAAATGGTGGTGCAAGGCGCGGTGAACCCGGACGAGTTCTATGTCTACAAGCCCACGCTGGCGCAAGGCAAGCCGGCCATCCTGCGCCGGACTATCGGCTCCAAGCTCATCCGCATGGTGTATTCCGACCAGCCCGGCGAGCGCGTGCGCGTCGAGGACACGCCGGTGGCGCTGCGACGCCAGTTCTCGCTCAACGACGCCGACGTGGAGGAGCTGTCGCGCCAGGCCATCACCATCGAGCAGCACTACGGCCGGCCCATGGACATCGAATGGGCCAAGGACGGGAACACCGGCAAGCTCTACATCGTGCAAGCGCGCCCTGAAACCGTGCGCTCACGCGCCAAGGCTACGGTGGTGGAGCGTTTCCACCTGCTCTCGCGCGGCGAAATAGTCACCGAGGGCCGCGCCATCGGCCACAAGATCGGTTCAGGCGTTGCGCGCGTGGTGCGAACGCTGGCCGAGATGAGCCAGTTCCAGGCCGGCGACGTGCTGGTGGCCGACATGACCGACCCGGACTGGGAGCCGATCATGAAGCGCGCCTCGGCCATCGTCACCAACCGCGGCGGCCGCACCTGCCACGCGGCCATCATCGCCCGCGAGCTGGGCGTGCCGGCGGTGGTGGGTACCGGCGACGCCATGCAGCTGATCCGCGACGGCGCGGAAGTCACCGTGTCCTGCGCCGAGGGCGACACCGGCTTCATCTACGCCGGCAAGCAGGGCTTCGAGGTGATAACCACGGACCTCGGCAACATGCCCCCTGCCCCACTCAAGATCATGATGAACGTCGGCAACCCCGAGCGCGCCTTCGACTTCGCGCAGCTGCCCAACCAGGGCATCGGCCTGGCGCGGCTGGAGTTCATCATCGCGCGGCAAATCGGCGTGCATCCGCGCGCCTTGCTCGAATACGACCGCCAGCCCGCCGACATCAAGGCCAAGATTGACGAGCTTTCCGCCGGCTACGCCGACCCGGTGAGTTTCTATGTCGAGCGCCTGGCCGAAGGCATTGCCACGCTGACCGCTGCATTCGCGCCCAATACGGTGATCGTGCGGCTGTCGGATTTCAAATCCAACGAATACGCCGGCCTGGTCGCGGGCACGCAGTACGAGCCGCACGAAGAGAACCCGATGATCGGCTTCCGTGGCGCCTCGCGCTACGTGCATCCGGACTTCCGCGACTGTTTCGCGCTGGAGTGCCGCGCCGTGCGCAAGGTGCGCGACGAGATGGGCCTCACCAACTGCTGGATCATGATTCCCTTCGTGCGCACGCTGGAGGAAGGCCAGGCAGTGATCGACACGCTGGCCGCCAACGGCCTGGTGCGCGGCGAGAACGGCCTGAAGATCATCATGATGTGCGAGCTGCCGTCGAACGCACTGCTGGCCGACGAGTTCCTGGATATCTTCGATGGCTTCTCCATCGGCTCCAACGATCTCACCCAGCTCACCCTGGGGCTGGACCGTGATTCGGCGGTGGTCGCGCACTTGTTCGACGAGCGCGACCCGGCGGTGAAGAAGCTGCTGTCCATGGCCATCCGCGCCGCCAAGGCCAAGGGCAAGTACATCGGCATCTGCGGCCAGGGCCCGTCCGATCACCCCGACTTGGCGGATTGGCTGATGCAGCAAGGCATTGAATCGGTGTCGCTCAATCCCGACACCGTGGTGGACACCTGGCTGCGACTGGCGAAACTCAAAGCCGGCTGATCAGCCCACCACGCGGTTGCGGCCGGAGTTCTTGGCTTCGTAGAGCCGCTCGTCGGCGCGGGATACCAGGCGCTCATGGTGCGACAGCCCGGTGCGTTCGGCCAAGCCGATGCTGGCGGTGATCTTCAGGCCGGGGGCAAAGCTGCCGCAGTCGATGGCTTCGATGGCGACGCGCAGCCGCTCGGCTTGCTCCCGAGCCTCAGCCATCTCAGCGTGCGGGAACAGCAGCGCGAACTCCTCGCCGCCCCAGCGCGCCACGCGCTCGTCGCCGCGCCAGCGCCCGGCCTGCTCGCTGCCCATCACGTCGCGCAGCACCCGCGCCACCTGGCGCAGCGCCTCATCGCCTACGTCGTGCGAATAGCCGTCGTTGACGCGCTTGAAATGGTCGATGTCGAGCAGCCCGAAACACAGCGGCTGGTCGGCCTCAAGGGCGTGGGCATAGGCCCTTGCCAGCCCTTCGTCCATGCTGCGGCGGTTGGGCAAGCCGGTAAGCGCGTCGGTACGGGAAAGCTGCTCGAAGATTTCCGACTGCTTGCGGATGGTCTCGTTCTTGAGCTCGAGCTCGCCGTTCTTGTCGCTCAGGTCGCGCGTGCGATCGTCCACGATCCGGCTGAGCAAGGCTTCGCGCATCTTGAGTTGGCCAACGCGCGCGCGATAGAGCAGGTACAAGAACAGCGCCAGCAGCGAACCCGCCGACGGCAGGAACCAGGCCCGCTGGTAGAAGCGCGGCTGGATCTCGAAGTTCACTGACGCCGTCTCCGGGCTCCAGCCGCTGCCACGCTGGGCGGCGCTGACCTGGAAGCGGTACTGGCCGGGCGGCAGGTTGGTGTACTGGGCATTGCGACGCTGGTTGCGCTCCACCCAGCCGTTGTCGAAGCCTTCAAGCCGGTAGCGGTAGCGGATTTGTTCAGGCGTGCGGTAGCTAAGGCTCACGTAGTCGAGCTCGAGCTTGCGCGTGCCCGGGGGCAGCACCAGGTTGCCGTTGGCGCTGGCGTTGAGGTCGTCCACGCGCAGCCCTTCGATCACCACCGGCGGCGGCGCCAGCTGGTAACGCGGCAGCTGGTCGGGCTGTACTACTGAAATACCCTTGGCCGTGGCCACCCAGATGCTGCCGTCGGCGGCGCGCAGTGCGGCGGGGCCCGCGCCGCCATTGCACTGGGCGCTGCCCATGCCGTCGGCTTCGGCGAATTGCTGGTAGTCCAGCCGCTCGCCGCTGCCGTTGGCCACGGCTTCCATGTCGTCGCGGCGCACGTACACCACGCCGGCGTTGGAGGTAAGCCAGAAGTTGCCGTAGCTGTCCACGACCACTTGGAAAACCGCATCCACCGGCAGGCCCTGCGGGCCGCCGACGATGCTCAGCTCCCCGTCGCGCTGGCGCACCAGGCCACGGTCGGTGGCGAACCACAGGGTGCCGTCCTCGTCCTCGTGCATCCCGAACACGTCTTGCGCGCCGTCCATGGCGGCTAGCGACAAGGACGTGATCTCGCCATTGGCGATCCGCGCTGCACCGTTGGAGGTGCCTACCCACAGGCTGTCGTCGCGCGACTCGAACAGACTGAGCACGAAATCGCGCGGCAGCCCGTCTTTTTCCACGAGCAGGGTGTCCTGGCCTTGATCGCGTCGCACCAGTCCGCGGGCGGTGCCGAACCAGAGCGTGCCGTCGCGGGTCTGGTGGACGGCACGGACCTGGTTGGAGGGAAGCGCGCCGGGGGCGGTGATGCGCTCCTTTATTTCGCCATCACGCCAGCGGATGAGGCCCGTGGAGTATGTCCCCAGCCAGATGTCGCCGGCCTGGTCTTCGGCCAGGCTGAGCACCGAGTCACCTTCAAGGCCGGACGTGCCGGTGACTATTTCGTCCCTCCAGCGGTCCATGCCCCGGCTGGTGCCGACCAGTATTTCGCCCGTGCTGGTTTGCAGCAGCGCCCGCACGTAGTCGTCAGCCAGGCCTTGGTGGCTGTCGATGGTGACGAAGGGTGTATCGGCAAAGCGCATCAGGCCCGCGTTGGTGCCCGCCCACAGACTGCCCTCGCGGTCGGCAAACAGTGCGGCCACGCGGTTGTTGGGCAAACCGTCCGCGGCATCAAACTGCTCCAGTCCACGGCTGCCCAGCCGCATCAGGCCCTTGTTCACCGTGCCTATCCAAAGGCTGCCCTGCTCATCCACCTGCAGGCTGGCGACGGCCACGTTCGGGAAATCGGCGGTGATGCGCTCGAAGCGCCCGCCGCGGCCCACGTACAGGCCTTCCTCGGTGCCGACGTAGAGTTGTCCATCCGGTGCCACGGCAAGGCTGAACACTGCGCCCGGAGGCAGCCCTTCTTCGGTATGGAAGGCCTGGACCCGGTCGCCTTCGATGCGGGCAATGCCCTTGCCGGTGGCCACCCACATCGCGCCGGCGCCGTCCTCGGCCAGGGCATACGTCACATCCGCACCCAGGCCATGGGTCGTGTTGAAGACGAACGGCTCGCCGCCGGGGTCCAGCCTCGTGACGCCACGGCTCTCGGTGGCGACCCAGATGCGCCCGGCCCGATCCTCCCTGGCCGCGAAGGTTTCATCCTGCGCCAGCCCGTTCGCCGTGGTGTAGGTGGTCCACTCCTCGCCGCGCAGGACGCTGACGCCGCCGCGCGAGGTGGCTACTACCAGCGAGCCAGTCGGGCCGACACTCACGGAACGCACGCCGCTATCGAGCAGTGCGGGCACGTTGTTACGGCCGAAGCTGCGAAATTCCTGGCCGTTGTAACGGACCACGCCCTCCCAGGTGGCAAACCAGAGGTAGCCCTCGGGCGTTTGGGCGATGGCGTTCACCTGGTTATGCGGCAGCCCATCACGGGTGGTCCACACCTCGCGGGCATAGGCGTCCAGGCGCTTTTGCTCAAGGGCGGCCGCCGGGAAAACCGACAGCGCGATCATCCCTACCGCCGCCCGCAGGAGCCAGTGCTTCAACATCGGTGTCGCCTCAGTGTCCGCCCAACTTGCCCATGTGCTGGCGGTAGTGCGCCAGCTCGCGCACCGATTCACGAATATCCGACAGCGCGGTGTGCGCGCCCACCTTGTTGAAACCGTCCAGCAGCTCGGGCGCCCAGCGCCGCGCCAGCTCCTTCAACGTGGACACGTCGAGGTTGCGATAGTGGAAATAGCGCTCCAGCTGCGGCATGTGCCGCACCAGGAAACGACGATCCTGGCAGATGGAGTTGCCACAGATGGGCGACTTCCCCGCCGGCACCCACTGCGCCAGGAAATCCAGCGTTTGGGCTTCGGCTTGGGCCATGTCCACGGTGCTGTCGAGCACCCGCTGCCACAGGCCGGAGCGGCCGTGGGTGCCGCGGTTCCATTCGTCCATGGCCTCCAGCCGGGCCAGCGGATGCGCAATCGCCAGCTCCGGGCCCTCGGCCAGCAAATTCAGCTGGCTGTCGGTGACCAGGGTGGCTATCTCCAGCACCGAGTCGGTGTCGGGGTCCAGGCCGGTCATTTCCAGGTCAATCCAGATCAGGTTCTGCTCGTGGGCGGGCATGCGCGGCTGGCGGCAGTGGGGACGGCCGCATCATACTTCAGGCCTACCCCCGCGGAGATGACGCCGTGCCCCCGCTCGATGCCCTGGACCACTACCGCATCCTCACCTCGATGCTGGCACCCGCGCTGCTGATGGCGGCCACTGGCTCGCTGCTGGTGTCGGCCAACGCGCGGCTGGCGCGGGTGGTGGACCGGCTGCGCGCCATCATTGCCCAGCTCGAAGGCGGCGACCCGATCACCCGGGTGGAACTGGAGCTGCAGATCCTGCGCCACCGCCAGCGCGCGCGGCTGGTGCTGCACGCCTGCCTGATGCTTTACCTCGGGCTGGGTGCCTTCGTAGGCACCAGCTTGGCGCTGGCGGTGGACGCGTTCGCCGGCTTCCGCCTGCCCTACCTGCCCACCGGCCTGGCCGTGGTGGGCGTGCTGGGCCTGCTGATGGCCAGTGTGAACCTGGGGCGCGAAGTGGTGCTGTCGGTGCGCAGCTTCGACGAAGAGCTGGACGCCGAACTGGTGCGTCGCCGGCGCTGATCAGGCGGCGGGCTTTCCGCGCTTGGCCCGGAAATAGGCGCTCAGGCGCGCGCTGGCTTCCGTGGCCAGCAGGCCGCCATCTACCTGCACGCGGTGGTTGTGGCGCGGATCGGCCAGCAGGTCGAACACGCTGCCGGCGGCGCCGGTCTTGGGATCGGCGGCGGCGTACACCACCCGTGCAATGCGTGCGTGCACCATCGCCATCGCGCACATGGCGCATGGCTCCAGCGTGACGTAGAGCGTGCAGCCCAGCAGGCGGTGGTTGCCCAGGCGCTGCCCGCCTTGCCGCATCGCGACGATCTCCGCGTGTGCCGTCGGATCGCGGTCGCCGATGTTGCGATTGCAGCCCTCGCCGAGCAGCGCGCCATCGGGGCCAACCAGTACCGCGCCTACGGGCACTTCGCCGTAGTCACTCTGCGCGAGATCGGCCATGGCGAGCGCTTGGCGCATCCATTCTTCATCGCTGAAGTTCTCGGTCATTTCTCGTCCGCTGCTGCTTGATTCTCGACGCCAACATGCCCTGACATCGGGCATTTGCCAAGCTTTTGCGCACGATGTCGTGCGCGATGCCCGGTTCCGGCGCCTTCCGTGCGTCCCTGGCGATGCGAACGGGCTGTCCGTGCGCGAAACGATTCAGTCGGGGTTTCTTACGGGTGCTGTATCAGAAGGAAGGCCATTCAATCCCTGGCCGCACCCTTGGCGCAAACCCGGCCAATCACCGCAATGGAGCTTGGCATGGTCAGTCGAAGGACGGTTCTGTTGGGTGGTGGCGTGGCTGCATTGGCCGGAGCCGGCGCGATTTACGGCGGCTTTCGCAACATGGGCTCGATGGAGGAATTCACCGCCTCGGTGGCGCAGTCCCGTGCGGCGCTGGCTGCGGCGCCAGCTACGCGCGACATGATCCGCCAGGCCACCCTGGCGGCAAACAGCCACAACACCCAGCCGTGGCGATTCAGGGTCCGCGAATCGGGGATCGATGTCCTGCCGGATCTGGCCCGGCAACTGCCCGCTGTCGATCCGGACAACCACCATCTTTTCGCCAGTTTGGGCTGCGCGGCCGAAAACCTGGCCATCGCTTCAGGGGCGCGCGGGCGCTCGGGCGTGCTGGCATTCAATCCGGACAATGGCGGCGAAGTCACCTTCGTTCTCGGGGGCAGTTCCGTCCCGGAGCCTTCGCTGCTTGCGGCTATTGCGCAGCGGCAATCCACGCGCGGCGACTACGACGGCAGATCGGTGAGCGCGGAGGATTTGCGTTCACTGGAAGCGGCGTCCGCCGTGGCCGGCGTTGACATGGTCCTGGTGACGGACCGGCCGCCGATCAATCGCATTCGGGATCTCGTTGCCGCTGGAAATGCCACACAGATCGCCGACCCCGCCTTCATGCGTGAACTCAAGGCCTGGCTGCGCTTCAGTCCCCGGCGCGCCCTGCAGACGGGCGACGGCTTGTTCAGCGCCGCAAGCGGTAATCCTGCGCTTCCGGAGTGGCTGGGGCCGATGCTGTTCGATCTCACTTTCAAGGCCGACAGCGACAACGAGAAGTACGCCAGGCAGATCGCCTCGTCGGCCGGAATCGCGGTTTTCCTCGCAAGGAAAGATGACCCCGAACACTGGGTGCTAGCGGGGCGCGCGTGCCAGCGTTTTGCACTGCGGGCGACGTCCCTGGGCATGAAGCACGCCTTCCTCAACCAGCCGGTGGAAGTAGCTACGCTGCGAGCCGACCTGGCGTCGCTGGTGGGCCTGCCCGGACGCCGCCCCGACATCGTGATGCGCTTCGGCTACGGCGCGTCGCTGCCGTTCTCGGCACGCAGGCCGGTTGAAGCGGTGCTCGCATGAGCGCGCCCTTGGCGGCCTTCGGCTACCGAGAGCTTCCAGACGCCGTGCAGGCGCTGGCATCGCGGCTGGGCGCCAGGCTCGGTGGCTATGCCGCCGGTGTGAGGCTGGCGCAGCGCGGCCGGATGAAGCGAAGTCTGGCAAAGGACGAATGGATGGACTTTACCGCTACTCAAACCATCTCGAACCGCGCTTGCGAGTTTGAGTGGCTGGCGAAGGCTGGCCCGCTGGGCATCCTCTCCGCGCGCGACGCGCTGGGCACCGAGGGCGGCCGATTCGAAGTAAAGGCGCTCGGGTTCATTCCACTTGCCGGGGCGAAATCCACTCCGGAGCTGCTGCGCGGGGAACGGATGCGCTATCTCGCCGAAATCGCCTGGGCGCCCGATGCCCTGCTGCTCAACACGGCGCTACGTTGGCGCGCCGACGGTCCGGACAGGCTGGTTGTCGGTGCCGGCGACGGCGCATCTGCGTGCGAGGTGACGCTGGGCCTGGATGGCGATGGTCGGATCGTGAGCGCCTTCGCCCCAGATCGCCCGAGGGCCGAGGGATCGCGGTTCGTACCCACGCCCTGGCGCGGCCGGTTCTCCGACTATCGTTTTCATGCCGGGCGCTGGATTCCGTTCTTCGGTGAGGTGGGCTGGGAGATCGATGGGACTCTGGTGATCTACTGGCAAGGCCACCTGACGCACTGGCAGGGCTAGGTGCCGACCGGCACCGACCATTCCGCCTGGCGTTGGCGCCCGGGCCGTGCCTTTCACTAGGTATTCACGGTAGCCGGAGATGATCCACGGCTGGTCCTAGGGCTGCGCGCAGCCAAGGATCCGGCAACTGCGTCGTTTCGGGCAATCATCCAGCGGTCCACAATTCGGAGACGATTATGATCAAGCGTGCGTGTTTGGGCATTGCAGTAGTGGCTTTTGCCGGAGCGGCGTCGGCGGCGACGGTGTTCACGGGTGACACCCTCCAGGGCTCGCCGGTGATCAGCCAGCTGGACGTGGCCGACCTGGCGCCCGGCAAGGTGCACCGCTTCATGTTCCGCAGCGCCGAGACCAGCATCGGGCAATACTGGTACGTGCCGGTGATGGTGGCCAAGGGCGCCCAGCCGGGCAAACGCGTGCTGCTGGTCGCGGGCGTGCACGGCGACGAGCTGAACCCAATCGCGGCGGTGCAGGAGACAATGAGCTCGCTGGATCCGGCCAAGATGCGCGGTACTGTCATCGGCATCATGGGTGCCAGCACGCCCAGCCTGCAGGGCATCACGCGCACCTGGACGATCAACGACCTGGGCGGCGCGCAGATCAACCCCAACCGCACCTGGCCCGGCCGCGAGGACGGCAACACCGTCGAGCGCCACTCGTGGCTCATCACCAACAAGCTGATCAAGGGCAACGTGGATGCTGCGGTGGACCACCACACGGGCGGCACGGGCACCGATTTCGCCAAGTTCATCTTCGTCTTCGCCGACAGCCCGGAATCAGTGACGCTGGCCAAGCTTTTCCCGACCGACCAGATCATGCTCGACCCGGGCTATCCGGGCACGATGGAATACTCGCTCGTCAAAGCCGGCATCCCGGCCATGACCACCGAGCTGGGCGGCGCCCGCGGCTTCGACCCGGAAATGGTCAAAATGGGTGCCGACGGAAATTCCAACGTGCTGGTGCACTACGGCATCATCGACGCCCCGATGCGCCCCACGGCCGCCGATACCGATGCGTTCATAGGCGACGACCTGGAATCGGTGAGGGCGGTCACCGGCGGCTACGTCACCGTGCTGGTCGCCATGAACGCTGCGGTCTCCAAGGGGCAGAAGGTCGCCGAGCAGCGCAACAGCTTTGGCGACGTGGTGCAGGAGTACTTCGCGCCCATGGATGGGCGGGTGGCGATCATCGGCACCGACTCGGCGACCGAGCGCGGTGGCACCATCGTGACCCTGCTGGTCAATCGCGGCGACTGCGGCAACGGCGCCTGCGACTACGGTGGCATCCAGGAGTAGTTGCGGTTTCTGCCTGGTCGCGCTTCGGCAGGTTCACACCTTGCCGTCGCGCGACACCAGCACCGCCAGCGGCCGGGTCTCCTCGAACTCCGCCAGCACCAGCGCCAGGCAGGCCATCAGCGGCACTGCGAGGAAAGCGCCGGCCATGCCCCACAGCGAGCCCCAGGCCGCCAGGCTCACCAGGATCACGAACGGGCTGAGGTTGAGCGACTTGCCCATCACGTACGGGTCCAGGAAAAAGCCGATGGCGAACTGCGCGGCCGACAGCGCCAGCAGCAGCGCGAACAGGCTGTTCATGTCGGTGAGCTGCACGGCGGCGAAAGCGCCGGGCAGGAACACGCCCAGCACCGAGCCGATGTAGGGCACGAAGTTCAGCAGGCCGACCAGCACGGCCCAGAAGCCCGCCAGGTCGACGCCGAAGCTGAGCAGTATCACGTAGCACAACAGGCCCTGGACGGCGCTGACGGCGGTCTTGAGCAACAGGTAAGTGCCGATGCGGTTGGTGATGCTCTCGAACACCCGCTGGATGCGCGCCGCTTGGTTCGGATCGCGGGAGAGCCCCGCCAACTTGGTTTTGACCGCACCGCGCTCAACCAGCAGCAGCGCAACGTAAAGGGCCACCACGACCAGCCCCCAGGCCAGGCCGGTGACCGAGACCACCGTGCTGCCGATCAGGCGCTGGGCGTTGACCCGCGCTAGAACATCCTGACGCAGGGACTCCCAGGTCGGCGTGGTCTCCATGCCCAGACGGGCCGCCCACTCCTGGATGGTGTTGAGCAGGGCGGCGGCGTATTGCGGCGCGGAGGCCGTTACCTGCCCCAAGCTTTGCGCCAGCTGCGATACCAGCACTACCAGCACCAGTGCGATGGCCACTGCCGCGGCCACGTGCGCCGAGGCCCCGCGCAGGTGCACTCCCACGACAGGAAGACGAAGCAGCAGGCGCGCCAGGCCGTCGGTGACATAGGCGATCAGGACGCCAAACACCACCGGAACCAGCACGCTCTGGCCCACATGCAGTATCCAGACCAGGCCAATGGCGAGCCAAACCGCGCTGGCCGCTCCCCGAAGCGGCGTGCTCATGTCGCGGGCATGCCGCGCCGGGCTTCGGCCAAGGCATCGTTGAGGGACGCGCCAATGCCGGGCTGCTCCTCAAAAATGGCGCCCTCCCCCAGCTGCGCGGACAGGCCGGTGCGGTCGAGCTGGGCGCGAAGCTCGGCGCTCACGCCGCACAGCAGCAGACGGCCACCTTGCCGCTGCAGCGTCGCGGCATAGCGCTTGATGAAGCGGATGGCGGTGCTTCCGAGGTCGTCGATATCGCGCAGCACGAGGATGAGGCTGGTGCCAGACGCCCGGCTGACGTCAGGCATCTGGGCCTCGAAGGCCTGGACCGAGGCGAAGTACAGCGAGCCGCGGATGCGCAGCACCACCACGGTGTTGGGCTCAAGCGACTTGGGCGCGGGACGCTCCGTCGGGAATCCGCCTTCCACCAGGGCGAACTCCCGGACTTCAATGCGGTCCGAGGAGCGAAGCACATGCAGCAAGAACGAGAGCGCGACGCCCACGGCGATGGCGTACTGCAGCGGCAGCATGAGCGTGGCCGCGAAGGTGACCAGCATGGCCGCCCGCGTGCCGCGCCCGGTGTGCCAGTTCATTCGCAGCTCGGCCGGCTGGATGTTCTGCAGGCCGACCACGAACAGCAGGCCGCCCAGGGCCGCCATCGGCACCATCTTCACCGCGTCCACCAGCAGCAGGACGATGAGCACCACGAACACCGCGCTGAAAA
>JANNQY010000320.1:0-2021 GCA_031400995.1 Lysobacteraceae bacterium | reverse complement strand
GTGCGGCGGCATGGCCACCGTGGGGTAGCCCTTGCGCTTGCCCAGCACCAGCGCCGCCACCAGCCCGGCGATGCCGGCATTGATGTGCACCACGGTGCCGCCCGCGAAGTCCAGCACGCCCCAGTCCCACATCAGGCCGCCGTCGCCGCTCCACACCATGTGCGCAATCGGCGCATAGACGAAGGTGAACCACAGCGCCATGAACACCAGCATCGACGAGAACTTCATCCGCTCGGCGAAGGCGCCCACGATCAGCGCCGGGGTGATGATGGCGAAGGTCATCTGGAAGGCGATGAACACGCTTTCCGGGATGGCGTAGCTCAGGCTGTCGGTGCCCAGCCCGACCAAGCCGGCCTTGCCGAAGCCGCCGATGAAGGAATTGAAATTCACCGCGCCCTTTTCCATGCCCGTGGTGTCGAACACGATGCTGTAGCCATACAGCACCCAGAGCACCGTGATCAGGGCGGTAATCGCGAAACACTGGATCAGCACCGACAGCACGTTCTTGGAGCGCACCATGCCGGCGTAGAACAGGGCGAGCCCCGGGATGGTCATCATCAGCACCAGCAGCGTGGCGACAATCATCCAGGCGGTATCGCCGGTGTTGAGGGTGGGGGGGGCGGCCAGCGCAGCCGCGGGGCTGAGCAGGACGAGTGCGCCAAGTCGGCGGATTGCTTTCACGGAAACCATACGGGACTGCCTCCAGACGCTGAGGGAAGGGGATACTCGGGGGAGAGCACCTGAACCATGACCTACTCATGACGGATTGATTGCTCGTCCGAGTCATGGTCTATTACTGGGCCTCGTTGGCGCGGTGCCCGGACAGGCGCGAAGTCCTACCCGCCCGGCCCGGCCTTTCCTACGCCCCCTTCGCGCCCCGGCGCGCATCGTGGAGGCACCTCACGGAGCCCCGCCATGATTGATCTCAAAAACCTCGACGACCTCGCCCGCAAGCTCAGCGCCCTGGTGCCCCCGGGCCTGAAGGACGCCGGCGCGGACCTGGAGCAGAACTTCAAGGCCACGCTGCAGGCGGGCCTGGGCAAACTCGACCTGGTCACCCGCGAAGAGTTCGACGTGCAGCGCGCCGTTCTGCTGCGCACGCGCGAGAAGATCGACGCGCTGGAGCGCGCGCTCACCGTGCTCGAAGCGCGGCTGGCAACGCCCGGCCCCGACAGCAACTAGCCGCGCACGTCTCCGCCCGATGAACCTGGCGCTGGCGTACAGCCGCGCACGGGCCGGCGTGCACGCGCCCTCCGTGCGGGTGGAAGTGCACCTGGGCGGCGGCCTGCCCAACTTCACCCTGGTGGGCCTGCCGGCCGCGGCGGTGCGCGAGAGCCGCGAGCGCGTGCGTTCGGCCATCCAGAACGCGCAGTTCGAGTTCCCGCAGCGGCGCATCACCGTGAACCTGGCGCCGGCCGACCTGCCCAAGGAAGGCGGCCGCTACGACCTGGCCATTGCCCTGGGCATCCTGGCCGCCAGCGGCCAGCTGCCGGTGCCGGCGCTGGCCGACTGCGAGTTCCTGGGCGAGCTGGCGCTCACCGGCGAGCTCAAGCCAGTGGACGGCGTGCTGCCGGCTGCGCTGGCCGCCGCGCAGGCCGGGCGCCTGCTGATCCTGCCAGCCGGCAACGGGCCCGAAGCGGCGCTGGCCAGCGGCGTGCAAGCGCGCACCGCACGCACGCTGCTGGAGGTGTGCGGGCACCTGCAGGGCCTGAAAAGCCTGCCCTGGGCCCAGGCACCCGACCCCAGCGCCGAGCCGCCGCACTACCCCGACCTGGCCGACGTGCGCGGCCAGCCCAGCGGCCGCCGCGCGCTGGAAATCGCCGCCGCCGGCGCCCACCACCTGCTGCTGATCGGCCCGCCGGGCTGCGGCAAGACCCTGCTGGCCTCGCGCCTGCCCGGCCTGCTGCCCGAAGCCAGCGAGGCCGAGGCGCTGGAAACCGCCGCGGTGCATTCGGTGAGCGGCCGCGGCATCGACCTGGCGCACTGGCGCCGACGGCCGTTCCGCGCGCCGCATCATCTTT
>JANNQY010000319.1:0-10093 GCA_031400995.1 Lysobacteraceae bacterium | reverse complement strand
AACTTGAGGTCCGAGAAGATCCACATCGCAACGCCCACGGCCAGCGTCAGCGCCGTGTAGAAAATGGCGATGCCGGTGGTCTTGAGCGCCACGAAGTAGCTCTCGGTGAGCGTGCGTCCCTGCAGCATCGACTCGCGCATGCGGGCGAAGATATAGATGCCGTAGTCCACGCCGATGCCCACGCCCAGTGCCACCACCGCCAGGGTGTTGACCTTCAGGCCGATCTCCAGCTCCACCATCAGCGAGTGGCCCAACTCGGTCACCAACACCAGCGGCAGCAGGACGCAAAGGGCGGCCAGCGGGCTGCGGAAGCTGATCCAGCACATCGCGAACACCGCGGCGTAAAGCAGGTACAGCATCGTGTGCTCGGAATCGCGCACGGTGTCATTGGTGGCGGCCATGACGCCCACGTTGCCGGTGGCCAGGCGCAGGTTCACCTGGTCGGTGGTGAAGTCCGGGTTCTCGGCCGCTTCGGCCGCCAGCCTCTCCCGCAGGTTGCCTGGCGCGAAAGCGTTATTTTCCTCGCGGAAGTCCTTCACCGCTGCCACCACGCGGTCGATGGTGGTGGATTGGTGGTCTGAGGTGAAGATGGTGATCGGGATCGCGCTGCAGTCGGCGTTGAGCAGGCCCGAGTCGGTTTCGAAACTCTGGGTGACCTGGCGCAGCGTATCGGGATCGCGCGGCAGGATGCGCCAGCGCACCGAGCCGTCGTTCCAGCCGGCATTGACCATCTTGGCCGCCGCCGGCAGCGTAATCACCTGCTCCACGCCCTCCACGTTCTCCATGTGCCAGGCGAAGCGGTCGATGAGCTCCATCGCCGGATAGCTGACGGTGCAGGCGGACGGCCCAGACTCAGCGATGACGTTGAGGATATCCACGCCCAGCGAAAACTTGCTGGCAATCAGCACCGCGTCCTGGTTGTAGCGCGCTTCCGGGCGCAGCTCGGCCAAGCCCTTCTGGGCATCGCCAATCATCACGTTGTTGCCGTGCTGCCAGGCAAAGAACCAGATCACGACGCCAAACACGATGACGATGGCCGCCGGAACCGGACGGGCCAGCACCGACAGCGCGGCCCAGACCCGATCGAAGCGGGTGAGCTGGCGCAGCCGGAACTCGCGCTTGCGATCCAGGTTGCGCAGGCGCGTGTAGCTCAGCAGCACCGGCAGCAGCACCAGGTCGGTGAGGATGGTGAGCGCCACGCCCACGGTGGCGGTGATGGCCAGCTCGCGCACCATGTCGATGGGGATGACCATGATGGCGGCGAAGCCAATGCAGCCGGCCAACAGCGCCACGATGCCTGGCACCAGCAGCATCCGGAACGACAGTCGCGCGGCCTCCAGCGGCTCCACGGCGAACTTGCCGCGCGCGCGGAGCTCATCCACGGTGCCCTCTTCCAGGCCGCCGAAGAATATCTCGCCGCGGAAGCGATTGATCATCTGCTCGCCGTGGCTCACGGCGATGGCGAATATCAGGAAGGGCGTGAGCATGTTCATGGGGTCGATGCCAAAGCCCATGAGCTTGAGCGCGCCCAACATCCACACCACCGACACCAGGGCCGCCAGCACCGTAAGCGAGGCAAGCTTGACCGAGGTGGAGTACAGGAACAGCAGCAACCAGGTGAAAGCGATGGTCAGCGCGAAGAACTTGACCACCGAACGGGCGCCATCGCTGATGTCACCCACGGCCTTGGCGAAACCGATGATGTGGACGGTGTGGTTCTCGTCCTCGTACTTGGCGCGGATGGCCTCGAACTGCCGGGCCACCAGCTGATAGTCCACCCGGTTGACGTCGCTTTCCGGGATCAGGTCGGCCCAGAACATCGCGCCCGACCAGTCCTTGGCCACCAGGCGGCCAACGATATTGGCTTTGACGATGTTGCCGCGGATGGCCGCGAAATCCTCCGGCGTGGCCACGAAGCCCTCGACGTTGGGCGTAAACGTCTGCGGAATGACGTTGCCGCCCGACAGGCCATCCTCCACCACCTCGATGAAGCGCACGTTCGGCGTAAACAGCGAGCGCGAGCGGGCGTCATCGGTCGAGTCAAGGTTGATCACCTCGTTGCTGACGCTCTCCAGTGTCTTGAGGAAGTCCTGGTCGAACATGTCGCCGTCGCGCGCGATCACCGCAACCAGCACGCGGTTGGCACCGCCAAACTCCAGCTCATAGTCCTGGAACGTCTGCATGTACTCATGCTGCAGCGGGATCTGCTTCTTGAAGCCAGCGTCCACCCGGAGCTGGCTGGCGAAGAAGAGCATCACCACCGTGACCACGGCGAAGACGGCCAAGATGAGCGGCCGGTTGCCGAAAACGAGGTTCTCGGCGAAACGGGCGAAAGGACCGGGCTGGCTGTTGGGCAGGCTCATTGGATCTCCGTCACTTCGGGCGGTACAGGTCGGCACCCTTGTCGCCGATCACGAGGTAGCCACTGTCGTCGATGGGCAGCACCCCCGAAAGCAGCGGCGTTTCGCCGGTGGTCATCTCGTAGGCGGTGGCGACGAACGGCGAATCGGCGTCGGGGCGCATCAGCAGGGCACCGTTGGCTCCCACCAAAATGGCGCCTCCGTTGGCGAGCGCGTGCCCGCCCATCAGGCTGGTGGTGATGCCGGTCTCCACGCGCACCCAACTGTCGCCCAAATCGCGCGACTCGAAGACGTTGCCGCGCAGGCCGTACACCAGGATGTGGTCATCGTCCCAGGACAACACGCCGAACATCGACCCCTCGTAAGGCAGGCGCTTGCTGTCCCAAGTGGTGCCGCCGTCGCGCGAACGAAGGAAGGTGCCGCGCTCACCGGCGATCACCAGCGCGCCGGAGCCGGCGCGGGCGATCGCATTCAAGTGGGGGTCGGACTCGGCGTCCAACATCAGGTCGTCATCGCTGAACGTCCAGTCGTCGCCGGTCTCGCCGTCGGCGGGTTCGGTGTCCTCGGTTTCAGACTGCGCCGGCGCAGCCAGTGCGCTTCGCGGCGTCCAGGTAGTTCCGCCATCGCTGGTCACCAGCATCAGGCTATAGGCACCAATGGCGAAGCCGTTGTTGGCGTCGGTGAACAACAGGTCCATCACCGGCACGCCGTCGGTCGGCTCCACCAGGTCGTAGCTCCAGGGCGACACGCGCTGGCGCACCCAGCTCTTGCCGCCGTCGGCGGAATGGACGATGACACCGTCATGGCCGGCCGCCCAGAGCATGCCGCCCGCGGTGGCGATGGTAGTGAGGGTGGATCGGGTAGGAACCGGAGACTGGCTCCACTGCTTGCCATCGGTGGACATCAGCACGTGACCGCGTTCGCCCACGGCGAAAAAGCCAGCGTCGGTGCGCACGGCGTCCAGCAGCAGGGAGCGGCTGACGCGCGGCATCATCTCGGCATCCAGCAGTGCGGGATCGGTTGCGGCAGCAGGTGCGGCGTCGGCGGGTGCGGCCTCGGGTGCCTGCGCCGCGACGGGCAGCGATGAGGCCAGCAGCAGGGCGACGGCAAGCAGGCCGCGTGGAAGTGAGGTTCTGGGCATCTTCAGCTCCTGCATGGCTCGGGTTTGCGAGTCCCGGAATGCAGCCGCGCCCTTTCGGGCGCGGCTGGTGCTTCAACAGCTTGGGATCAGCGAACGCCCGAGGTACGCAGGTTTTGCGGCGAGTAGTTTGCCGGCGTGCTCTGGAAGCCGAAATCGCGCGGCTTGTCCTCGTTGTCCAGCAAGCCGGTGATGTAGCGGCCGGACTTGAGGTCGTGGTGGGTCTCGAGGGTGGACCAGAAGGTCGGCACTTCGTAGTAGTTGATGGACGGGGCGTCCGAGTAGCGCCACAGATTGCCCTGGCCGTCGTAATGGTCGGCGAGCAGGATCTGGTAGCTGTCCTCATCCAGGTAGAAGGTGCGGCGGCTGTTGATGTGGCGCTGGCCGGCCTTGAGCTTGGCCTCTACCACCCAGACGCGATGCAGTTCGTACCGCATCATGTCGGGGTTGAGGTGGCCCGGGCGGATCAGGTCTTTCACCTTCGTCTTGTCGCTGTGGGCGCGGTACGAGTTGTACGGCACCAACATTTCCTTCTTGCCCACCAGGGTCCACGTGAAGCGGTCCGTGGCGCCGTTGAACATGTCGGTCATGTCATTGGTGCGCAGGCCGTCGGACGCGGTGCCCGGGTTGTCGTAGGCGACGTTCGGGGCGCGACGCACGCGGCGCTGGCCCGGGTTGTACACCCACGCCTGGCGAGGTGCGGCCTTGGCGTTCAAGGTCTCGTGCACCAGCAGCACCTGGCCGGCCAAGCGCGCCGGGCCAAGGACTTCCTGCTTGAAGTACAGCAGGATGTTGTTGATGTTCTCGGTGGTGTTGCCCGGCTTGTAGTACAGGCCCAGGATTTCCTCACGCAGCTTCACCAGGGTGAACTGGCCGCCAGCCGTGGGTGCGGTCTGGTTGGAGAAGCTCACCACCGACAGGCCCTTGTACTTGAGCTTGTGGTTCCAGATCAGCTCTTGGGCGCTCTGCGGGATCGGGAACGGAAAGCCCTCGGCGCAGTTCTGGATGCCCTCGCCGTCGGCCACCATGCGGCAGGTGGTGGCGTTCTTCTTGGTGAAGTCATACGTGCGCTGCGGGAACGATGCGCTGCGGCGGGTCGGGTACACGTCCATGCGGAAGGTCGGGTACTTGGCGAACATCGCCTTCTGGCCCGGCGTCAGCGTGTCGGCGTACTGGGCCGCGTTGGCGCGCGTGACCTGGTAGAGCGGCTTGTCAGCGGCGAACGGGTCGGGATGGAACATGCCGACCTTGAACCCCGCGGGCGGACGGGTGATGCCGCCATCCCAGGCCGGGATGGTGCCGGCCTTGTTACCCGCCTTCTCCGCGCCCACCGGGGTGAGCGTGGTGCCGAGTTGGGCCGCTTGCTGCGCAGTCACAGCCGCCTGAGCGACGCCGGTGGCGAGTACCACTGCGCTGACCAATGCAGTCAACGCGAACTTCTTGTTGATTTTCATCCTCTGCCTCCCTGTGGCGTCAGAACGAGTACTTGACGGTGAACGACGCGAAATCGCGGTCGTGGATCTGGTTGTACGGCTTGGCGCCGGTGAAGCTGGTGTAGCTCAGGTCGAAGACCCAGGTATTGAGGTAGTTGGCCTCGACGCCCAAGGTCAGCGACTTGCGGCTTTCGAGGAAGTTGCCGCCCGGTCCCGGGGTGATGCCGTTCACGTCGTGGTTGAAAGCAAGACGCGGCGACAGCGTGATCGGAGTACCGAAGGCGCCGTTGTAGTCAGCGCGCGCGGCCAAGCGATAGCCCCACGAGAACGCGGTGGGGAAGCCGCCGGTCAGCGTCTGCGGGTTGCGCAGGCAGCCGAACTGCAGCGCGCCGGCGCCGGGGAAGCCGGCCGCAGCCACGTCGGCCACATCGCAGCCGCCACCGGTGTCGGTGCCTTCACCTTCGTAACGCAGCTCGGACTGGTCGGGCAGGTCCCACACCTCGGTCGCGCCGAATTCACCCACCAACGCCACCTGTTCAGCGCCCAGCACTTGGGCAAAGGCCTTGGTGAAGGTCATCTGCAGCTGGCTCATTTCATGCTCGCGCCAGCCACGCACTTCCTGGCCCAGGGCGAACTGGCCCAACTGGCTGTTGAAGCGCAGCGCCGGCACCGGGATGAACGGGTTGAGCGGGGTGAGCGCCGCGAACAGCAGCTCCACGTCGTCCACCTGGAGCGGGGCGTTCGGGCGATGGCTGATTTCACCCTGCCAGGCGACGCCGCCGGGCAGCTGGGTGTTCCAGCTGATGCCGAACATCTGGATGTCTTCCGGATACTCGACGAAGAAGCGGCCGCTGGTCGGGCCCACGGTCGGGCTGGTCACGGCGCGGCCCGAGAGCAGGGGCACGCGGCTGTGGTAGTTCAGGAAGTAGAAGCCGAACTCGGTTTCGTTCAGAGCCTCGGCATACCAGCGCAGCGCCAGGCCGAACTGACCGTCGTCCTTGGCGTTGCGGTTCTCGATGCGGCCCACGGCGTTGCCGCAGCCGATGGCGATGATCTGCGCGGCGGTGGCCGGACCGTAGATGGCCGAAAGGCTGGCGAAGCGGTCCGAAGTGGCAAAGCCCGCAGGGCCGGCGTAGCAGGTGCTGGCGAAGCGCTCGGGGTTCAACACCGGCTGCGGCGCGACGCCAAAGCCCAGCATCACGTAGGTGCCACCCGGGGTGCCAAAGTCGTTGGCGCTGAAGAAGGTGCCGGAGGCATCGACTTCGATTTCCTCGAACTCAAACATGTAGAGGGCTTCGAGGGCGACGTTCTGCGACAGGTTGATGGAGCCCCACGCCATGTCGATGGGCAGGAAGGCTTCCTTCAATTCGGCGCCGGCCACGCGCAGGGCCGACAGGTCAACCGGGTTGATTACGTTGATGCCGTTCTGGATGAAGGTGCTCTCGCCCCAGCTCACCACCTGGCGGCCCAAGCGGACCGTGCCGCCCAACTTGCCGTCGTCGCCGAGTTCAAAGTCCTTGAACACGAACGCGTCGAGCATGCGGAAGCGCGAGCCCACCCGGTCCTGTGCGATCTGGGTCAGGTCGTCGCGACCCTCGTTCTCATAGTCATAGAAGTACGTGGCGCGCACGAAGGCGCCCCAGGTACGCCAGTTGATGCTCGCCTCGGAAGTGATCTTGAAGGCGGTGGAAATCGGGTCGCCGTCGTCGTACTTGAGGTTGCCGTCGTCGCGGTTGGACGAGAAGCGGCCCGGTGCGGCGAGTTGCGCCGCAGAGCCCGGCACGCCGCCGGTGGAGGTGCAGCGGCCCGGGCCAATCGGAACGGCGCCGAGCGGGAAATTCTGGGCGCACAGCAGCGGATCGAACCAACCTTTGGCGATCAGGTTCGAATCCTGCTCCTGGGTGCGCCAGGAGTAGCCGAAGGACACCGTGGTGTCGACGCTGCCGGTCATCTCACCGCGCGAAAATTCGAACGCTTGGACGGCCGGGGCCGCGAACAGGGCCAAGGCGACGGCCGCGGCCAGCGGGGCGCGGGCAACCAGCCCGTGGTGTGAATGCAGTTTCTTCATGGTGGATCCTCGGGTCAGTGCGTGCGAGTGCGCGGAATTCAGAGCACCGCCGGCGGCGGCGGGCAGAGACGTCCCGTAAGACAACGGGTTGGAATTGTTCTTCATAGCGTTCTGGCTCCCCCCAGACTCTAGAGCATTTCCTCTAGCCATATTAAATGTTCGTTAGGAAATGGCAATGCTCCCGCGTATGGTGCCCGCCGGGGCCGCCGCTGCTGCGTTGCAGCATCAACCAGGAAAGAGGTCGGCGGTGGGCTGGAAGCCGCGCGGGGCATAGCTCAGAGCGATTCTGGCAGGCTCGGAATCGTAGGCCAGGTCGCGGTCCAGCCGGGCCAAAACGCCCTCTCCGGCGTCGCCCAACCGGCCCGTCGCGCGCAGCGCGCGCACCCCCAAACGGAAAACAGGGCCCGGAACCCGCACCAAGTTTGCCCCCGGGGCAGCGGCGGCCAGGGTCCGGGCCAGCATCTGGTCGAACGGCAGGGTCTCGCCGCCGGGCAGGTCGAACAGGCCGGGGCAGGCCTCGGCCGGCCGCACGGCCGCGAGCACGGCCGCCGCCACGTCGGACGCATGCACCGGCTGGCGCAGGCCTTGCGCGGCATAGGGCAGCGGCAGCCAGCGCCAGCGGCGGGCCAGCGCCACCACTCGGCTGAGGTTTCGGTCGCGGCCGAGGCCGTAGATGAGCGTGGGCCGAAGCAGGGTGAGCGCGCTACCGCGCTCGGCGCAGGCCCGGGCCAGGCCGGCCTCGGCGGCCAGCAGGGTGGCCACCAGCGCCTGTTCGCGCGGATCCGGGGAGTCGCGCTTGCCGTGCACGCTGGTGGAGCCCAGCGCCACCACCCGCGCCGGCGCCAGCGCGCTGCCCTGGAACCAATGTGAGAAAGCATCCAGCGGGCCCAGGCTCAGCACGGCGTCGAAGCCCGCGTCCAGCACCGGTGGCTGCTGCAGCGAGCCTACGAGCCAACGCAGCCCTGGCGCGTCAGCTTGGGCGGTGCGCGTCGGCGCGATGATTTCCGCCTCTCCCGGCAGCAGCTGCGCGCGCAGGGCAGCGCCCACCTGCCCGCTCAGGCCAAAGACCAGCCAGCGCTTCATGCTGGCTTGCGCGGCAGCAGCCAAGACAGCAGCGCGTAGCCAACCACCGCAGACACCAGCGAGCCGGTGAGGATGCCCACGCGATTGGCCACCAGCAGGTCGGCATGGCTGGCGTCGAACGACAGCGAGCCGATGAACAGGCTCATGGTGAAACCGATGCCGCACAGGATGGACATGCCATACAGCCCGCCCCACGTAACCCCTTCGGGCATGCGCACGCGCTTGCTGCCGATCAGAATCGCCGCCGCCGAGAAAATGCCAACCTGCTTGCCCACGAACAGGCCCAGGGCAATGCCCATCGGCACCGGCTGCATCAGCGTGTAGACACTCAGGCCGTCCAGCGGCACGCCGGCGTTGGCGAACGCGAACAGCGGCAGGATGGCGTAGGCCACCCAAGGATGCAGGGCATCTTCCAGGTCCTCCAGCGGCCCCTTGCCATCCTCACCCGGCCCCGACAGGGGAATGGTCATGCCCAGCATCACGCCGGACAGGGTGGCGTGCACGCCCGACTTCACCATCGCCACCCACATCAATGCGCCGATGATCAGGTACGCCGAAAGCCGGGTAACGCCGAGGCGGTTGAGCAGCACCAGGCTGGCCAACGCCGCCAGCGCTAGCCCCAGCGAGACCAGCGAGATTTCGTGCGAGTAGTAAACCGCGATGATCACGATCGCGCCGAGGTCGTCGGCCACGGCAATGGCAGTGAGCAGCATCTTCAGCGCCAGCGGCACCCGCGACCCCAGCAGGGCCAAGATGCCCAGGGCGAAGGCGATGTCAGTGGCCGCGGGGATGGCGACGCCGCGCATCGCCACCGCGTCGCCCCAGTTCACTGCGGCGTAGATGCCCATCGGCACCACCATGCCGGCCAGCGCGCACACCGCCGGCAGCGCCATCTGGGCGCGGTCGGCGAATTGGCCGACGATCATTTCGCGCTTGAGCTCCAGCGCTACCAGCAGGAAAAAAATCGCCATCAGGCCGTCGTTGATCCACAGCAGCAGCGGCTTGTCCAAGTTGATTCGGCCCGCCCGCAGCTGCACCTGCAGGTTGAACAGCTCGGTGTAGGCGCCGGCCAGCGGCGAATTGGCCGCCACCAGCGCAATGGCGGCGGCGATGACCAGCAGGATGCCGCCGAAGGACTCGAGCCTGATGAAGTCGGCGAACTCTTGCGCGGCGCGCCGGGACAGGGTCTTCATCGATGGCATGCATCGCGCTCCGCGGGGATGAACGGCCCGATTATAGCCATGCGCCCTCGCCTACCGGACCGCAGGCGCTTGCGTCGTTGTATGGTGCGGTTTGCGCCCTAACGCCCGTGGCTGCCGTGACCCCTTTGCTTCGACGCATCGCGCTTCCCGCCGGGCCGCTGTTTGCGCTGGCGCTGTATGCCCTGCTCGTTTCGCGCGGTGGCGAGCACGCGCTCGCCGCTACCCTGGGGCTTACCGCGTGGTGTGCGCTCTGGTGGATCCTGGAGCCAGTGAAAGGGCCGGTCACCGCGCTGCTGCCGCTGGCCCTGCTGCCGCTGCTAGGCGTGCTGGACGCCAAGCAGGTGGCGCAGAGCTATGGCCATGAATTGATCCTGCTGCTGGGCGGCGGCTTCATGCTTTCCCGCGCACTGGAGCGCAGCGGCGCGCACCGCCGGCTGGCGCTGGCGATGGTGCGGGCTTTCGGCGGCGGCAGCGGGCGCAGCCTGCTCTATGGCTTCATCGCCGCCACCGGCTTCATCAGCATGTGGATATCCAACACCGCGACCACGCTGCTGATGCTGCCGGTGGCGCTGGCGGTGCTGGAAACCTATCCCGACCGGCGGCTGGCCGCGCCGCTGATCCTGGGCATCGCCTACGCCGCCAGCATCGGCGGCATGGGCACGCCCATTGGTTCACCGCCCAACCTGGTGTTCATGCAGGTGTATGCCGAAGCCACGGGAACGCACTACGGATTCCTGGACTGGATGAAGATCGGCGTGCCGGTGGTGCTGGTGTTCCTGCCGCTGCTGGGCCTGTGGCTGGGCCGCCGC
>JANNQY010000318.1:0-6548 GCA_031400995.1 Lysobacteraceae bacterium | reverse complement strand
TCGTCGGCGTGGTCACCGTGCCGCAGCGCGGCCAGTTCGCCTTCCGGCATATTGATTTCGTGCCGCTGGACGGTCTGCGGGTGCTGGTGATCCTGGTGTTCACCGACAACGAGGTGCAGAACCGCATCATCACGCCGCGCCGCGCGTACACGCCGTCGGAGCTCGAGCAGACCGCGAACTTCCTCAACAGCCAGTTCGCCGGCCGGCCGCTGCAGGAAATACGCGCCGCCCTGCTGCGCGAGCTGCGCGATACCCGCAGCGAGATGGAGCAGCTGCTGACGGCGGCGGTGGATCTTTCCGAGCAAGCGCTGGGTGACGTCCCGGGTGCCAACGAAGACATGCTGGTCACCGGGCAAACCAGGCTGATGGGCGTGCAGGACCTGTCTGACCTGGATCGGCTGCGCGAGCTGTTCGAGGCCTTTGCCCGCAAGCGTGAAATCCTGCAGCTGCTCGAGCGCACCATCCACGCCCAGGGCGTGCGGGTGTTCATCGGCGAGGAAACCGGGCTGGCGCCGCTGGACGGCTGCACGGTGGTTACGGCGCCCTATGGCGCCAACGGCCGCGTCTTGGGCGTGCTGGGCGTCATCGGCCCCACCCGGATGGCCTACGACCGGGTCATTCCGATGGTGCAGGCCACCGCCGACCTGCTGGGCGCCGCCTTGAATCCCGAGGTCCCGGCCCCATAACGCTGGGCGAGCCCCGGGGATGGGGCAGCCATGGGACCCGTATGCACAGTGAACAACCCACGCCGGGCGCCGATGCGCCCGCTGACGAATTCCATTTGGACGAAGAGCTCGAGCAGCTCCGGATGGCCATGGCCAGCCTGCGCGAAGAGGCGCTGCGCGAGCGCGCCGAACTCGACAACCAGCGCAAGCGCCTGGCCCGCGACGTGGACCAGGCGCGGCGTTTCGCCAACGAAAAACTGCTCTCGCAGCTGCTGCCCGTGCTCGACAGCCTCGACGCCGGCCTGCTGGCAGCCAGCGCCGAAACCGGCCCGCTCAAGGATGGCCTGGAGCTGACCCTGCGCCAGCTGCTCAAGGTGGGCGCCGACAACGGCATGGTCCAAGTGGATCCCTTGGGCCAGCCCTTCGACCCCGAATGGCACCAGGCCATCAGCCAGGTGGCTGCACCGGCCAGCGCCCCCGGCACGGTGGTGCAGGTGTTCCAGAAAGGCTATGCCCTCAACGACCGACTGCTGCGTCCGGCCCTGGTGGTCGTGGCTGCTGAATAGCCGGCAACCGCGGCCTTGAAGCAAGGCCTCCCAACCCCACTTTAGTACCATCCGCGGCCCGCGCCGCCAGCCATTGAACCAGAGGGAGCATCATCATGGGCAAGATCATCGGTATCGACCTGGGCACCACCAACAGCTGCGTTTCCGTGATGGAAGGCGGCGTCGCCAAGGTCATCGAGAACTCCGAGGGCGACCGCACCACGCCGTCCATCGTCGCCTTCACCAAGGACGGCGAAGTCATCGTTGGCGCCTCGGCCAAGCGCCAGGCCGTCACCAACCCCAAGAACACCTTCTACGCGGTGAAGCGCCTGATCGGCCGCAAGTTCACCGACGCTGAAGTGAAGAAAGACCTCGACCTGGTGCCCTACGGCATCGTCGCGCATGACAACGGCGACGCCTGGGTCACCACCAGCGACGGCAAGGCGATGTCGCCGCAGGAAATCTCCGCGCGCATCCTCGAAAAGATGAAGAAGACCGCCGAGGCCTACCTGGGCGAGACCGTCACCGAGGCCGTCATCACCGTGCCGGCGTATTTCAACGACAGCCAGCGCCAGGCCACCAAGGACGCCGGCCGCATCGCCGGCCTGGACGTGAAGCGCATCATCAACGAGCCCACTGCGGCCGCGTTGGCCTATGGCATGGACAAGAAGGGCGGCGACCGCAAGCTGGCCGTGTACGACCTCGGCGGCGGCACCTTCGACGTGTCCATCATCGAAATCGCCGAGATCGACGGCGAGAAGCAGTTCGAAGTGCTGGCCACCAACGGCGACACCTTCCTGGGTGGCGAAGACTTCGACAAGCGCGTCATCGATTTCCTGGTGGAGGAATTCCAGAAAGAGCAGGGTATCGACCTGCGCAAGGATCCGCTGGCCCTGCAGCGCCTGAAGGACGGCGCCGAGCGCGCCAAGATCGAGCTGTCCACCAACCAGCAGACCGAAGTGAACCTGCCGTACGTCACCGCCGACGCGGCGGGCCCCAAGCACCTCAACATCAAGCTCACCCGCGCCAAGCTCGAGGCGCTGGTGGAAGACCTGGTCAAGAAAACCATCGAACCCTGCCGCATCGCGCTTAATGACGCCGGCCTGCGCGCCAGCGACATCGCCGAAGTGATTTTGGTCGGCGGCCAGACCCGCATGCCCAAGGTGCAGGCGGCGGTGGCCGAGTTCTTTGGCAAGGAGCCGCGCAAGGACGTGAACCCGGACGAGGCCGTCGCCGTTGGCGCCGCCATCCAGGGCGGCGTGCTGGCCGGCACCGTCAAGGACGTGCTGCTGCTCGACGTCACCCCGCTCAGCCTGGGCATCGAGACCCTGGGCGGCGTGATGACCAAGATCATCGAGAAGAACACCACCATTCCCACCAAGGCCTCGCAGACCTTCTCCACTGCGGATGACAACCAGTCCGCGGTCACCGTGCACGTGCTGCAGGGTGAGCGCGACCAGGCTCGCTTCAACAAGTCGCTGGCGAAGTTCGACCTGTCGGGCATTGATGCGGCGCCGCGCGGCATGCCGCAGGTGGAGGTGTCGTTCGACATCGACGCCAACGGCATCCTGCACGTGAGCGCCAAGGACAAGAAGACCGGCAAGGAGCAGAAGGTCGAGATCAAGGCCGGCTCGGGCCTGAGCGAGGAAGAAATCGCGCAGATGGTGCGTGACGCCGAGACCCACCGCGAGGAGGACAAGAAGTTCCACGAGCTGGTGACCGCGCGCAATGCCGCCGACGGCCTGATCCACACCACCCGCAGCGCCATCACCGAGCACGGCAGCAAGGTGCCGGGTGAGCAGCTGGCTGGCGTGGAGTCGGCGCTGTCGGACCTTGAGACCGCCATGAAGGGCGACGAAAAGGGCCCGATCGAGGCCAAGACCGCGGCCCTGCAGCAGGCGGCGCAGTCGCTTTACGCGGCCGCGGCCGCTGGCAACGGCGGCCCGCAGGACGGCGAGCCCGCTGCCAAGGCCCAGGCCGACGACGTGGTGGATGCCGAGTTCACCGAGGTCAAGGACGACGACCGCAAGGCGTAAGCAAGGTGGCCTGATCGCGCCTTGCGCGAACAGGCCGGCCGCCCGCGTCGGGCCGGTGCATCCGGCCGACGCGGGCGCTTTGGTTTTCAGGGGATGATGGAAACGGCATGAGCAAGCGTGACTACTACGAAGTGCTGGGCGTGGCCCGCACCGCCTCGGAAGAGGAACTCAAGAAGGCGTACCGCCGCGCGGCGCAGAAACACCATCCCGATCGCAACCCGGATGACAAGGGTGCCGAGGGGAGCTTCAAAGAGGCCAAGGAGGCCTACGAAGTCCTGTCGGATGGCGGCAAGCGACGCATGTACGACCAGCACGGCCACAAGGCCTTTGAGCACGGCATGGGCGGCGGCAACGCTGGCGCCGGCTTTGGCGACGTCAACGACATCTTCGGCGACATCTTTGGCGACATTTTCGGCGGCGGTGGCCGCCAGCGCGCGCCGCGCCGCGGCGCCGACCTGCGCTACGTGATCGAGCTGGACCTGGAAGAGGCGGTGTTTGGCGCCGAAAAACGCATCGAAGTGCCCAGCCTGGTGGCCTGCAAGCCCTGCAGCGGCAGCGGCGCCGAGGACGGCAAGGTGGAAACCTGCAAGTCCTGCAATGGCCACGGCCAGGTGCGCATGCAGCGCGGCATCTTCGCGGTGCAGCAGACCTGCCCCACCTGCGGTGGCCGCGGCAAGTCCATCGCCAAGCCCTGCAAGTCCTGCCACGGCAACGGCCGCGTGCAGGAAGACAAGGTGCTGCAGGTGAAAATTCCCGCCGGCGTGGACAACGGCGACCGCATCCGGCTCAGCGGCGAAGGCGAGGCGGGCCCGGCGGGTGCGCCGTCAGGCGACCTGTACGTGGAAGTGAGCGTGCGCGACCACCCGATCTTCCAGCGCGACGGTAACGACCTTTATTGCGAAGTGCCGGTGCGCTTTTCGCAGGCTGCGCTTGGCGCTGACATCGTGGTGCCCACGCTCGACGGCGAGGCCCTGATCAAGGTGCCGCTGGAAACCCAGACCGGCAAGCAGTTCCGCCTGCGCGGCAAGGGCGTCAAGTCCGTGCGCAGCAACGCCCATGGCGATTTGCTGTGCCGGGTGGTGGTGGAAACGCCAGTGAACCTGACGGCGCGCCAGCGCGAGCTGCTCAAGGACTTCGAGTCCACCTTCGAAGGCGAGGGCGCACGGCACTCGCCGCGCTCCAGCGGTTTCCTGGATGGCGTGAAAGCCTTCTGGGACCGCATGACCTCCTGAAACAAACTGTAGGAGGGACTTCAGTCCCGATGCCCTGCCATGTAGGAGGGACTTCAGTCCCGATGCTCTTCGATCAAAGGCATCGGGACTGAAGTCCCTCCTACAGGTGGGGTTACTTCGGGCGGTAGAGGCGGCCTGGCGTGGGCACCATTGCGTACTCGTCCAGGCGTTCGCCCACGGTGGCGTCCAGTCGCTCCAGCCGCGCTGCCGGCGCCGGATGGGTGGCAAACAGCAGCGCCACCGATTCGTCCTCGGCGCTTGCGGTGTCCAGCGTCTGCAGCACGCCGGCCAGCCCGAACGGGTTGTAGCCCGCACGCGCCGCGATCACCATTCCGTGCTGGTCGGCGAGGAATTCATCCTTCTTGTCCAGGCCGCGCGTGAGTACCTCGGTGCCGGCGGAAAACGCGCGGCTGCCAAAGCGCTGCACCAGCACATTGTCGCTGCGTCCGGCCGCTTCGCCGGCCAGTGTGGCGGCGAAATCGCGACCCATGGCTTTCTGGATAGCCTTTACCTGGTGCCGCTCCACCACGTGCGAAATCTCGTGTGCCAGCACGCCGGCCAATTCGCCTTCATCGCGCAGGTTGTCGTAGAGGCCGCGGGTGATCAGCACGGTGCCGCCGGGCAAGGCGAAGGCGTTCAGGCTGGGGCTGTCGATAACCCCGAAGCGCCAGGGAAGCGAGGCGCGGTCGGTTTGCATGGCCAGCCACAGGCCCACTTGGTTCACGTAGCGCTGCAGGCCGTCGTCGCGCACCAGCGGCGCCGCGCCCAGCACGTTGGCGGCGATGCCGCGGCCGAGCTGCACTTCATCCTCTTCGGTGAGGGTCTGGGACGCATCCGCTGCGCGCTTGCCCAGCTTGAACAGATCTTCGGCCTGTCCGAATCGGCTCAAGGCCGAGGCGGGCGCAGCCAGGGCGAGCAGCAGGGCTACGGCAAGAATCCGGGGCGCGTTCATCGCGAGCTCCGGCGGCTACCGCGATCATCTGGCAGGTAATCCACGGTCCGGCTGGTGACGGGGCCTTGGGCGGCGAACTGGCTGGCCTGCGCGGTGTTGGCGGCATAGCCATCCATCCGCTCCACCTCAGCTTCGTTGGCCGAAGCGCTCATCAGCGTGGCCGCCGACAGGCCCTTGACGCCGGTACTCACTGTCGTGCCGCTGGAGCCGGTGCGGAACACCGACGCCAGCTGATTGGCGCCCACTGCCGAGGCCTGGCCCGAGCCGGTGCGCAGGTTCAGGATGCGGGCCCAGCCGTCGGCACCTGCGCTGGTCTGTACCCCGGCCCACGCGCCTTTACGCTGGCTGATCTGCACGGTGTCGCGGGCCTTGAGTTCGGCAATGACTTTCGAGGACGCCAGCGGTTCGCTGCGCAGTTGGGTGTCCTTGAGCACGGTGCCCGATTCGGCCAACACGGCGCCGGCGGCCAGTGTCACGGCTAGCGCCAGCACCATCGTGCGGCGTCGGGGAGGGGAGGGTAGCTGTCGCATAACGGCTCTCCGATCAGGGGGTGGGGTTGCGGTGCAGGGGCTCGAACAGCTGCACCGCCTGTTCGCGCCCTTTCACATGGAACTCGCCTCTGGGTTCAAACGTAAAAAGGCTGCCGGGCCCGCAGGCCAATCGGGTGGCATCGGACACCAACACCCGCGCCACGCCCTTGGTGGCGCCTTCGATCCGGCTACCCAGGTTCACCGTGTCGCCTATGGCGGTGTACTCCATTCGCGTGTCGCTGCCAAGAAAGCCCACCACGGCCGGCCCGGTATGCAGGCCGATGCCCACGTCGAAATCGCCCAGGCCCTCCTTGCCCGCCGCCAACTCGCGCTTGAAGTCGTCCAGTGCCAGGGTCATCTCCAGCGCCGCGGTCACGGCTTTCTCGGCGTGGCCGGGCGTGGAGGTGGGCGCGTTCCAAAACGCCATCACCGCATCGCCGATGAACTTGTCCAAGGTGCCGCCGTTGCGGAAAATCACCTCCACCTGGCGGGTGAAATAGCGGTTCAGCAGGTCCACCACCTGTTCGGGCGTGCGGGTCTCGGACAGGGTGGTGAAGCCCCGGATGTCGGAAAAAAGGATGGTGATCT
>JANNQY010000317.1:0-8839 GCA_031400995.1 Lysobacteraceae bacterium | reverse complement strand
ATGGGCGGCGCCAGTTGGCCGCAGCTGGGGTCCGATGGCGCTTGGGTGGAACCACTGGCGCAAGCGGGCGTCGACATCGCGCCGCTGCAGCCGGCCAACTGCGGTTTCGACGTGGCCTGGAGCAGCCATTTCGCCCAGCGTTTTGCCGGCGCGCCGATCAAGCCGGTGCGTCTGGCCATTGCGAACCAAAACGGGCTATTGCAGTGGCGGCAGGGCGAATGCGTGGTGACCGCGAACGGGCTTGAGGGCAGCTTGGTCTATGCGCTTTCGGCGCAGTTGCGCGACGAGATCAACGCTAGCGGCCACGCCACACTGTTCATGGATTTGGTGCCGGGCAAGGACGCTGCCCGTCTGGTGCGCGAACTGTCGCGCCCGCGCGGCGGCCGCAGCGTGAGCGAGCACCTGCGCCGCAGCGCCGGACTCGAGGGCGTCCAAGCGGCGCTGCTCCGGGAAGTGCTGGGCGCCGCGGCGCTGGAGGACGCTGCAACCGTGGCGGCCGCCGCCAAAGCGCTGCCGCTGCGCTTGCTGCGCCCGCGCCCCATCTCCGAGGCCATCAGCAGCGCCGGCGGCGTGCGCCTGGAAGGTCTGGACGAGCATCTGATGGTCCGCGACCGGCCCGGCGTTTTCGTCGCCGGGGAAATGCTGGATTGGGAAGCACCCACCGGCGGCTATTTGCTCACCGCCTGCTTCGCCAGCGGGCGCGTGGCGGCCGAAGGCGCAGTGCGCTGGCTGGCGCAGGCTTGAGCCTGCCGCCAGCCGCGGTCAGGGCTCGTCGGTGAAGTCGTAAAGGGTGATATCGAAAACGAGCATGCCTTTGGGCGCATCTGGCCGCGCGGCGGGGGTGTCGTAGGCCAGTGCACCTGGGATCCAGAACCGGAAGGTGTCGCCGCGCGACATCAGCAGCACGCCTTCCTGCCAGCCGGGGATCAGCTGCGAGAGCGGGAATACGCCGCGCTCGTCGCGCGCCACCGAACTGTCGAACAGGCGGCCGTCGAGCGTCCAGCCGCTGTAGTGGATGTCAATGGTGCTGCCCGGACGCGGCTTGTCGCCGCCCGGACCCCGCTTGATCACCCGGTACGCCAGCCCGCTGGGCGTGCGCGTGGCATCGGCGGGCACGGCGGCAACGTCGGTCGGGGTTTGCACCGGGTTCTTCTCGCCAAGCACGCTGATGTTCATCACGTGCGGCAGGTCGGGCATGCCCGGGTAGCCCGGCTTCAGGCGGTCGGCCTGGAACCACCAGCGCCGGGATTCCCCGACGGGCGTGGTCATCAGTGCGCGAGCCAGGCCCGGCTGCTCTGACGCCAGGGTCCGGATCGACCGCACCTGCGCGCCGGACTCGCGCGCATTGGCCCGGGTCACGCCATCAGCACTCCAGGCATCGAGCGTGAATTCGACGAACTCGCCGGCGACAAATCGGTTTTGGTCGGGTCCAGCCTTGAGCACCACATAGCTCATGCCGCTGGCGGTCTCCACCGCGTTTGCGGGCGGTGCTTGCAGCGGCTTCGGCGCCGGCAGCGAGGTTATCGCCACGGCCGGGGCGGCGGCCAATATCAGGGCCAACATCATCGTGCACTTGCGCATCGGAACGCTCCGTGGAAGCCTTGGTAGCAAGCCGCGGAGCGTAGCAGACGCCGCCAGGTTCACCAGTCGCTGCGCTCGGGCAGCAGGCCGCGCAGTTCGGCTTCGGTCAGGTTGCGCCAGCGGCCGGGCTTGATTTCCGCCAGACGCACGTTGGCGATGCGCGTTCGCCGCAGCTGGGTTACCCGGTAACCGAAGGCGTCGGCCATGAGGCGGATCTGCCGGTTCAGGCCCTGGGTGAGCACGATGGAGAAGCCGAACTTGGCGATCCTGCGGGTCTTGCACGGCAGCGTCATCTCGCCGTGGATGCGCACGCCGCGCGCCATGCCGCGCAGGAAATCATCGGTCACCGGCTGGTTCACGCCCACCAGGTATTCCTTCTCCTTGTGGTTCTCGGCGCGCAGGATCTCGTTGACGATGTCGCCATTGCTGGTCAGCAGGATCAGGCCCTCGGAGTCCTTGTCGAGCCGGCCGATGGGAAAAATGCGCTGCTGGTGGCCAACGAAATCGACGATGTTGCCCTTCACCGCGGCGTCGGTGGTGCAGGTGATGCCCACGGGCTTGTTCAGGGCGATATAGATATGGCGCCGGGCGCCGGGCTTGGCCGCACGCAGGGCCAGTACCTGGCCGTCGATGCGCACCTCGTCGCCCTCGGCAACCTGGGTGCCGATGCCTGCCGGCGCGCCGTTGACGCTGACCCGCCGCTCCGTGACAAGCCGGTCGGCCTCGCGCCGGGAGCAGTGCCCGGTGTCGCTGATGTACTTGTTAACTCGCATGGAGGGTCGGGGTGCCGCGGTGCGTCAGAAGTGGCGCGCATCCTGTCACGGCGGCTGCCCCAAGTCACCGCAGCGGCCGGTCGCGCCTGGCCAGGGCCGGGGCAACGGCGGCCAACGCGGGGCCTGGAAGTGCCGATAACGTCACAGTTTTGCGTTGAAGTGGAGGCTGGGGCGACGAGATGGCGGTTTTTGGCACGGAACCTGCTTTGCCTTACCCCGTAATCCAACGTCCCCCACCCCCTCCGGAGTCACGCAAATGGGCATCGTCATCCCCTTCCCCGCCAAGCAGGTCATGAACGACGAACTGGCCGTTCAGCTCTGGGAGTTGGTCATGGCCGGCCAGATCGGCACCGCCGAATATCGCCGCCTGGACGCCGAGATCAGCCGCCGCAAGGCGCAGTCCGCGCCGCAGCGCCAAGCTTCCAGCGGCCGCCCCTGGCGCTGAGCGCCATGCGCGCCTGGGTCCACCCAACGCGCTGGACCCGCCGGGCCCAAGCCCAGCCGCGCTCCCGCCGTCAGCCCAGCTTCCGGACCCGGAAGTTGCGGCCCTTTATCTTTCCGACGCGCAGCTTGTCCAAGGCCTTGCTGGCCTGGCTGCGTTCGATCGCCACGTAAGTCCGGGTCGCGAAACCGTCGATTTTGCCCACGGCGGCGGCCGGCAGGCCCGCATCCCCAGTGAGTGCACCCACTACGTCGCCCGGCCGCAGCTTATCCTGGCGGCCGGCATCAATCACCAGCGTGATCATGGCGGCCGGTAGCGGCCGGCCGGGCTTGCGCGACAGATCAATGCGCTCCCAGCGCACCGCCTTGCCCAGCGCTTCTTCGATCCCCACCACCCGCCTGCGCTCGTCCGAAGCAACCAGCGCCAAGGCCAAACCGTCACCTCCGGCGCGGCCGGTGCGGCCAATCCGGTGGGTGTGGGTGTCCACGTCACTGGCCAGGCCATGGCTGACCACCAGCGGCAAATCCTTGATGTCCAGCCCGCGCGCGGCTACATCGGTGGCCACCAGTACCTGGCAGCTGCGATTGCCGAAGCACACCAGCACCTCGTCGCGGTCGCGCTGCTCCAGGTCGCCGTGCAGGGCCATCACGGCAAAGCCGCGCTGCGTGAGGTCATCGGCCACCTGCTGGGTATCGCGCCGGGTGTTGCAAAACACCAGCGCCGACTCGGGCGCCAAGTCGGACAGCAGCAGGGCCAGGGCATCGCCCTTGCGCGCCGACTCCACTTCATAGAATCGCTGCTCGATCACGCTGCCCTCGCCATCGGCGACGGTGTGCTCTTCCGCATCACGCAGAAACCGGCGGCCCAGCGCCCGGATCTCGTCCGGGAACGTGGCAGAGAACATCATCGTCTGTCGCTGGCTCGGCGCCTGCCCCAGGATGCCGGCGATGGCTGGCTCAAAGCCCATGTCGAGCATGCGATCGGCCTCGTCCAGCACCACGGTGGCCAAGCCATCGAGCACGAGCGCACCCTCGTCGATGAGTTCTTGCAGCCGCCCCGGCGTGCCCACCACCACGTGCGGCGGGTGCACCAGCGAGGCCAGGTGCGGCCGCAGCGGCACGCCGCCGCAAAAGACCGACACCTTGATGTTGGGCATGAAGCGCGCCAGCCGGCGAATCTCCTTGCCCACTTGGTCGGCCAACTCTCGGGTGGGGCACAGCACCAGCGACTGCACCCGGCCCGAGTCGGGCGCCAGTTTCGAGAGCAGGCCCAGCCCGAACGCCGCGGTCTTGCCGCTGCCGGTGCGCGCCTGAGCGATCACGTCGCGGCCTGCCAGGATCGGCGGCAGCGTGGCGGCCTGCACCGGGGTCATGCGGGTGTACTCGAGGACCTCCAGCGCTTGCTGGAGTTCGGGGAGCAGCGGAAGTGCGGTGAATTCAGTCATGCGGCATTCTCGCACGGCCGCGCAGAGCGAACGCTCAGAGGCGCCTTTGCCGGACTAGAACCGCGGCTCCAGCAGTTCGGCAAGGAAGTGCGAGAGTACCTTGGGCTCCATCAGCACAGTGAACAGCACGCCATACGCCGCCCCGGCCAGATGGGCGCTGTGGTTGATGCGGTCTCCCTTGCGCTGGTTCATGTAGATCGAATAGCCGGTGTACAGCACCGCGTAAATGATCGCCGGCACCGGCACCACGTAGACATAGATGGTGGTCCAGGGCTGCAGCAGGATGAAAGCGAACAGCACGGCCGACACCGCACCCGACGCGCCCAGCGTGGCGTAGTTGGGATCGCGGCGATGCCGCAGATAGCTGGGCAAGGCCGACACCACCAGCGCCGAGGCGTAAAACCAGAGCATGCCCAGCGGGCCGAGGTATTGCGCGTAGAAACCCTCCATCACCCGGCCGAAAAAATATAGCGTCACCATGTTGAAAAGCAGGTGCATGAAGTCGGCATGCACCAGCCCGTAGCCGAGGAAGCGGTGATATTGGCGGCCGCGCATCACGGCGGGTGGCCACAGGATCAATGCCTGCATCAAGCGCTCGTTGTTCAACGCAAGCCATGAAACCAGGGCCGTGACCGCGATGATGACCAGCGTGATGCTCAGTGCCATGGGCCTACCTGTTCGCTGCGGGCGTTACTCACCCAGGGGTGTGCGTTTGCCATTCTTGTCCACGATCTCGCATTCGCGCGTCCATTCGGGCTGGCTGGACGTGCCTCCGCTCATCTGGCCCTTGGCCTGAAGCCGGAACTCCTGGGCCAAGCCCTCGCGGCCCGCGCTGGAGAGCGCGCACTCCATCATCATGTCGCCGGGCATGGACTGGGTATAGCGACAGCTGCCCTCCGTCTCGCCCGTCACGGCGTGCTCGATGGTGTAGCCCTTCACGAAAGGATGGGGCCCAGCGTGGTTTGAAGGCTGGCAAACGGCAACGGCTTCGGCGAACGCCGCCAGTTCCAGGGGCGCGACCGGCGCGGGGGCAGCCTCGGCTGGCGGAGTTTCAGCGCTCCATGCCGCGGTGGAGCAGCCCAAGGCGAGGAACAGGATCGGCAGTTTCATGGCAACTCTCCTCTCGACGGTGGATGGAACCGGGTCAGCGCAACAACTCGTAAGGCCCGCCCTTCTCGAGCGCGCGCAGGTAGGCCGGGCGGGCGTGGATGCGCTGAAGGTAGGCCATCAACCGGGGGCGGCTGGCGTCCAGCCCGCCGCGGGACGCCGCGGCCTCCAGCGGGAAACTCAGCTGGATGTCGGCCACGCTGAATGCCTCGCCGGCAAACCAGGTGGACTTGCCCAGTTCCGCCTCCAGGAAATCCAGGTGCAGGGTCACCTGCGGGGTAACAAAACTCGACATCACCTTGTCGGCGATGCCATGCGCGATGGGTTTGGCAAAGAACGGCATGGGCGCGCTGCGCACCTTGGCAAAAATCAGGCTCATCAGGAACGGCGGCATCAGTGAGCCTTCCGCGTAGTGCAACCAGTAGGTGTGGCGGCGGCGCGCCGGGTCACCCGGTGGCGGCAGCAGTTTGCCCTGGCCGTAGGTGTCGGCCAGGTATTCCATGATGGCGCCGGACTCGGCCACCACTTCGGCGCCATCGGTGATCACTGGCGACTTGCCCAGCGGGTGCACCGCGCGCAGCGCCTCGGGAGCCAGCATGGTCTTGGCGTCGCGCTCGTAGCGCTTCACCTCGTAGGGCACGCCTAATTCTTCCAGTAGCCACAGCACGCGCTGGGAGCGGGAATTGTTCAAGTGGTGGAGAACGATCATGGGCGGCACCGTGGCTGGAGTGACGGTGAGCATAGCCCCCCGCGCTGCCGCTGGCGCTGCCGCGCGGCTCGGGCCACCATTCGCTTCCCTCCCGCGACCGGCCCGCCATGCGCCCTGCTCTCGTCCTTGCCCTGTTACTCGCGCTGGCCCTGCCCGTGGCCGCCAACGATGATCCGTTCTCGCGCTGCCTGACGGCCCTGGGACCCAAGGCGCAGGCCGCAGGCATTTCCGCCGATACCTTCAGCCGGGCTACCGCGGGGCTCGCCCCCGACCCCACGGTGCTTGAATCGCTGGACTACCAGCCCGAGTTCCGCACGCCGCTTTGGGACTACCTGTCGGGCCTGGTGGACGAGGAGCGCGTGGCCGACGGCGTGGTGATGCTGGCCGAACATGCCCAGACCCTGGCTGCGGTGCAGGCGCGCTACGGCGTTGACCCGGAAACCGTGGTCGCGGTCTGGGGCGTGGAGAGCAACTACGGCAGGACCTTCGGCAAGAAGCCGCTGATCGCGTCGCTGGCGACGCTGTCCTGCGCCGGCCGGCGCCAGGATTTTTTTCGCAGCGAACTGTTCGCCACGCTCAAACTGATCCAGTCCGGCGACCTGGAGGCCGAAGGTCTGGTCGGCTCCTGGGCCGGCGCGTTCGGCCACACCCAGTTCATGCCGTCCACGTATGCGCGCATCGCCGTGGATTTCGACGGCGACGGCCGCCGCGACCTGGTGGGGAGCATTCCCGATGCGCTGGCGTCCACGGCGCACTACCTGCAGCGTGCGGGCTGGCGCACGGGCCAGCCTTGGGGGCGTGAAGTGATCCTGCCCAAGGGATTCGACACCTCGGTGCAGGGCCGGCAGGCGCGCCGTCCCCTGTCGCAGTGGCTGGCGCGCGGCGCAACGGCCGCCGATGGCAGCACCCTCGCAGCCAGCGACGCCGCCGCCGCGCTGCTGCTGCCTACCGGCATCGGTGGGCCGGCGTTCCTGGTGCAGCGCAACTTCGACGCCATCTATGCCTACAACGCCGCTGAAAGCTACGCGCTGGCCATCGCACATTTGTCCGACCGCCTGCGCGGCGGCGGGCCGCTGCTCACGCCCTGGCCCACCGACGACCCCGGCATTTCCCGGGCCCAGCGCCGCGAACTGCAGACGCTGCTGATCGCCCGCGGCCACGATATTGGCGAAGCCGACGGAATGATCGGCGCCCGCACGCGCGAAGCGCTGGCCATTGAACAGTCGCGACTAGGGCTGCAGGCCGACGGCCGCGCCGGCCTGCGCAGCCTGGAGGCACTGCGCTCGGACGCAGCCCAGACGCCGTAGCGCCAGTTCAGCGCCGCATCGGCGGCCGTTGACCGTAGGTGAGCCAGCGCCACAGCCATTCCATCGGTCCGAAGCTGAAACGTGCCAGCCACCAGCGGCTGCTGGCTACCTGCATGGCGAAGAACACCACGGAGACGCCGAGCACGGCGGCCGCGCCCATGTGCGGCAGCCAGCCCAGGCCGGCAGAGGAAAACACGCCAATGTAGACGAAGGCGTGCAGCAGGTATTGGGTGAGCGCCATGCGCCCCACGTCGGCCACGCCGCCCAGCCAGCGCCGTCCGCCTTCCGACAGGCTCCACAGCGCCAGCGCTGCGGCGTAGCCGCCGGCAAGCACCACTTGCCCCAGGAAATCGAGAAGTTGGACCATCAACTCGGGCACGCCTTCCCATTCGAACGGCGCCACCATCGGCAGTTTTGAGGGAAGGCAAAGCACCAAGCCGCCGGCCAGCAGCCAGGGCAGCACGCGGCGAAAACCAGCCGCGTTTGCCGCCACGTCCTGCAGCCAGCCCTTGCGCGCAATCCAATAGCCAAGGGCGAAGCGTCCAATGACCTGACCCACCAACAGTGGCAGCGCGATGGTGCCCAGATATTCGTGCCAGTTGCTGTAAACGTTGTTGGCGAGGTAGGCGCCATAGCCGCCTTGGGTCCAGGCGACGAAGCGCGGCTCGACCCCGGCATCCCAGGTCTCAAACATCCGGGCGACGTGGCCCTTGGGCGCCCACAGCGCCGCGGCGTCCAGCGCCGGCCAGCACAGCACCGACAGCGCCAGCCCCAGCACCACCAGCGCGCGATTGGACAGACCGCGCATCGCAAGCAGGGCGAGGCCGCCGATTGCGTAGGCGTGCAGGATGTCGCCTAACCACAGCACGTAAAGGTTGGCGAACCCGAACACCAGCAGAACCGCCAGCCGACGCAGGTAGCGCACTTCGAAATCGGCGCCGCGGGCCTGCGCCCGCTGCAGCTGGATAGCGAAGCCTAGTCCGAACAGCATCGAGAACAGGGCCTGGGCCTTGCCCTGGACGGTCCATGTGAGGAGGAAGTTCAGCGGCTGGTCCAGCCAGGCCGTCGGCATTGCGTCGCGCACGGCCTCGGGCATAGCCAGCCAAGGACTGGCGATCCACATCAGGTTCATCAAAAGCACGCCGAACAGGGCCGCCCCGCGAATGGCGTCCAGGGCGAACAGCCGCTCGGTGTCGGCCACCGGGCCAGCGTGGACAGAAGCGTTGGTCACAGGGGAATGGGTCATGCGTTCACCTGCGGCTGGCAAGGGGCATTCATGTAAACGCCGGGCCAGCACCCACCCGGTCATGCAAGGGTCGCGCGAGTGCCCGGTTTCAGGCAACAATCAGGCCAGCACCCCCAGCGGAGAGCGTTCCATGAAATGGCGCAGCGCAAGGAAAAGCACCAACGTCGAGGACCGTCGTGGCATGGGCGGTGGCGGTGGTGGCGGCCGTGGCGGCATGCGGCTGGGCCTGG